>CAZAKW010000204.1:795-5571 GCA_964485835.1 uncultured Bacteriovoracaceae bacterium | reverse complement strand
CTGGACCATGCGCCAGTATGCCGGCTTCGGGTCCGCCGAAGAATCGAATCGTCGGTACCATTACCTCCTTTCCCAAGGAGTGATGGGACTTTCGGTGGCGTTTGATTTGCCGACCCAACTCGGCTTTGATCCCGATCACGAACGTGCGAAAGGGGAGGTCGGCAAGGTCGGGGTTTCCATCGCCACACTCGAGGACATGCGTACGCTTTTCAAGGGAATCGACCTTGCGAAAGTGTCCACCTCGATGACGATCAACGCGACCGCGTCGATCCTGCTCGCGTTTTACGCTCGGGTCGCGGAGGAGAACGGCGCCTCGGTCACTGCTCTCCGCGGAACCGTCCAGAACGACGTTCTTAAAGAGTACATCGCGCGAGGTAATTATATTTATCCGGCGGAGGGCGGACTTCGCCTAACCACGGATATGTTCGAATGGTGCGCGAAAGAAATGCCGAAATGGAATCCGATTTCCATCTCTGGCTACCATATCCGCGAGGCGGGTTCGAACGCGGTCCAGGAGCTTGCTTTCACTTTCGCCAACGCGATCACCTACGTCGAATCGGCGATCGCCCGCGGCTTAGCCGTGGATCAATTCGCCGGACAGCTCTCGTTCTTTTTCAACGTCCATTCGGATTTTTTCGAGGAAATCGCGAAATTCCGAGCCGCGCGCCGGATTTGGGCAAAACTGATGCGCGAACGTTTCGGCGCGAAGGATCCTCGTTCCTGGATGCTTCGATTCCATTCGCAGACCGCCGGATCGACTTTAACCGCGCAACAGCCTAGCAATAACGTCGTGCGGGTTGCGCTCCAGGCGCTCTCCGCCGTGCTTGGCGGGACCCAGTCTCTCCACACGAACTCGCTCGACGAAGCGCTTGCGCTACCGACGGAAGAGTCCGCGCGGTTGGCACTGCGAACTCAGCAGGTGATCGCGTTTGAGACAAACGTCACGCAAACGGTAGACCCGTTGGCCGGGAGTTATTTTATTGAGAATCTCACCTCTGAACTCGAACGTCGTTGTTTTGAGTATCTGGAGACGATGGAAAGCCTTGGCGGAACGGTGAAGTGCATCGAAAACGGCTGGGTTCAAAACGAGATTCTCAACTCGGCCTACTCCGATCAGCGTGGAATCGACGGGGGGCGGATAAAGGTCGTTGGCGTGAATTGCTTTAACGACACAACCAAAGGACCTAAAGTCGAACTGATGCGAATTCCGCCCGAACTTGAAGTGGGAGCGCGAGAGCGAGTGGCTGCGTGGCGCCGAAAACGAAATCAAACCGAAACGGACCGCACGCTTCGCGCGCTCGCCGACGGGGCGAAAGGCGATGCAAACTTAATGGCGCTCGTCATGGAATCGGCGCGCACGGGCGCTACTCTCGGCGAGATTTCGGATACGTTGCGGAAGGTCTTCGGGCAGTACCGCGAGTCGGCCGGTTTTTAATCGCGCTGATCACGCGGGATTAGTGCGCGGAATCAGGCGGCACGAAATTCGCCGTTCGCGCGTTTTCCCCCGGATTTTTATACTTTTTCCCCGTGAGGATCGCCTTGGCCAGCCCAAATACCTGCACGACGGACGCGGACGGACTATCCCAGTATTCCGCGCTGATCACGCGGACGCGAAGCAGGGCAAGCTCGGGATCTGTCGGACCCTTAGGGAACCATGCTTTAGCCGCTACTGACCAAAGCTCCTGGGCACGGATCGAATTTTGGATGACTTCAGCGATTCCGGCGACGGAAACATAGTCGTCTTTCGCCGTGGAGGCGAAGGCTAGGTTGACATTTTCTTCAAGCTCGATTGAAAGCGTTTTTCCCGATTGGATACTGGTAAAAAACCACAAGTCTCCCGCTTCGTCGATTTCTTGAAGCATCATCGGCCGGCTTTGGAGACGCCCCTCGGGGGTGAGGCTTGTCATCATGCAGGTACCGATATCCAGGATGAGTTCGGAAACTTTTTTTGAAATTTCTGATTCTGTTTTGCTTTCACGCATGGGCAAGTCTCCTCGGTTTAAGTCGATGGATGCGGTGTAAAGAAAA
Organism: uncultured Bacteriovoracaceae bacterium; assembly: GCA_964485835.1. Classification (GTDB taxonomy): domain Bacteria; phylum Bdellovibrionota; class UBA1018; order UBA1018; family UBA1018; genus JACMQW01. Next base: position 3,543 of record CAZAKW010000204.1, on the reverse strand, counting down.
AGCCGGGCAGCGGTTCGTCGACGCCACCCGGCCTTTCGTTCCGCTCAAGCGGGCTTACGTTAGTAAGCCTGCGAGTCGGAAGCTTTAGGTTGAGTTGATTTCGATTGCAGGGAATCACCGTTGGCCGACACATTACCCAAGGTAGCGCCGGTCGAGTCGTTCGACTTCTTGGTTTTCGGGGCGGAATTCGCTGAATTCACCGTTGAACTCGGAGCATTCTTCCTCGTGACGGAGCTTCCCGTCGTGGAGGTGTCCGAAAAGGAATCCGTACGGGATGCACCGACCGGCATTTCGTTCAGCTTGGAGTTGGAGCCTGCTGACTTGTCGGCATCTTTGTGAATTTTGTTGTCGCGGTCGATGCGAAGATGCTCCAGGGTGTCACCGAGTTTATGGATGGCGCTACCGATGGTCTCCCAGCCTTTACCGCTGACGGTATTGCCCGCGCGTTCGAGCGTTTCACCCAGCTCGTGGATTTGTCTCATTACGCGTTTTTGAAAGTCTGAGTTCGTATTTTCCATTGTAATCTCCTGGGGTGCGAGCCAACGGGGCTCGAATGTTATTTACAGGAGAGTGTTACAAGACTTACGCCAGCACTTCTGTACCAGGATGCCTCGACTTAGATTAAGCGAAATTTACCTTGAGCCACTCGGCCGTTTCGGCCAGACCGGTTTTTTCCTGGGCCGTAGCCGGTACCCGCGCGTCGTAAGGGAGGATGGAATCTCGCTTGAGATCGCGGGAGCGTTCTGCCGATTCGAGAACGCGTTCCGGCATCAGTCGTCCGTCGTCCAATGCCTTGAGGAGGGCCGCATGGGCATGGCGAGTCGCCTCTTCACTTCGGTAAATCAGGAGATCGCAACCCGCCTCAATCGCCATTCTTGGGGCTTCTTCCGCGCCGTAGTGGTCCGTGATCGCTTTCATTTCCAGATCGTCCGAAACGATCAAACCCGTATATCGCATTTCGTCCCGGAGCAGGTCCTCAAGGATCGCCGAAGAAAGCGTGGCCGGAAACTTCGGATCGAGATTTTGGTTCATCAAATGGGCGGTCATTACCCAGCGGCATCCCGATTTAAACGCCTTGGCGAATGGGCGAAGCTCTCGTTCACGAAGCGACTCCAGCGTATCGGTCACTTTCGGAAGCGCGAAATGTGAATCGACCGTGGTGTCTCCATGGCCGGGAAAGTGCTTCACGCATGGCTGGACGCCGGCAGTTAGATGGCCGCGAACAAAGGCGGAAACCATCTTCGAAACCGTGTCTTCGTCTTCCCCGTAAGCTCGCATGCCGATCACTGGATTCTTCGGATTCGAATTGATGTCCGCAACGGGAGCGAAATTAACGTTCACACCAACGGCGGCAAGCTCGACCGCGATTCGTTCCGATAGTTCGAAGAGAAGTTTTGGGGAATCTTTTTTAGCAATCGCCCCTGCTTCTGGAAGCCGAGTGAAGCCTTGGCGAAAGCGCTGAACTTTCCCGCCTTCGTGGTCGACGGAAACCCAAAGGGGTAGCTCCGCCGTTCGGCATTGTTGGATTTGATTGATCAGAGAGGTTACCTGCGCTGGCGATTCATAATTCGGTGCGAAGAGAATCACTCCACCGATGTTCGCCTGGGAGATGAACGTTGCCGTCTCGTCGCCCAACTCCGTACCGTTGAAGCCCATGATAAAAAGTTCGCCGAGTGCTTCTTTCGCCTGATCAATCTTGGACATAGATAGAGAGACTAGCAAATTTCCCGGTCACGGAGAACGAGTCAAAATTCTCTCGGATGATTTATCTCCCAAGTCCAATAGGAGTATCTTTGCGTAGCGTCATTCATCCGAAACGATCGAGCCAAAGCTTTAAAACTCGCGGGGGATTCCTAACGGTCTCTGGTGCGATTCAATCCGTTCGTTTCACGAGAAAACGTCGGGCTTCGGCCTCCGGCTTACGTTCGATCACCAACTGTTGATCGGGTTTCTCGACGCGGACTGCTTCGCCGGTTGGCAAAACGTACCAGGTGGTTTTCATGCCGCCTAGGTCCACTTTCAACCGCCGCGTGCCCGTCTTTTTCCCGTACTCGTCTTCCGCTTCCAAAACAACCGATCCGGCGATGGGGGCGTAACGGGTCTGAATGCTGTCTTCGAAGAGAGTCGTAAACGAGAGACCTTTTCCAGGTTTGAGATCCGCGAGTCGCTTACCGATCCAGACTTGAAATAAAGTCGAGAGAAAGGCCTTCGAAGGGACATTCGTCACGATCGGCTTAAGCGATTTCTTGTTCTGGCGTGTTTTCACGGTCAGTTCGTTCCCTTTAAACGTCCCGTCCACGACCATTTCCGTATCGCGATAGGTGGACGTGAAATTAAAAAGAACTGGACTCAGATCGGCATTGTCGACGCCAAACGAAACCACTCGCTCTTCGTTGATGAAGCCCTCTTCCATCTTCCAGAGATGGTTTTGGTAGGCGATCTTCCCGTCCTTTTGCTCGACGCGATCGTTGTAGTACCCAAAAGGAGTTTTTCCGCCGACGGTCATCGTATACCAGGAATTCCACAAAAGCTTCGTCGGTGTCGGCGCCGCGACCGAGGAGGCGGCGAATCCCAAGAGTGTTCCGAGCAGAAAGAATCGGGAAAAGGAATGTTTCATGGCGAGCGGACCTCTTTTAAGGGGGAGATTTCGTCTTCAGGAGGATCGAAATAATGTTTTTGCAGGGAAGCCGAGAACGCGGCTCCGGCGAGCACCACAAACCACGCGAGATAGATCCAAAGAAGGAGGAT
>CAZAKW010000204.1:0-785 GCA_964485835.1 uncultured Bacteriovoracaceae bacterium | reverse complement strand
GAGACTTCCGTAGATTTTGTCATTGGTGACTACTTTTTTCACGTACAGGCCATATGCGCCTTTAGCGAGGAGCCAGGTGAGGGAAGTCGCGACGGCCGCGACGAACGCCGCCTTCCAATAGACGGTTCGATGGGGAACGTATTTGTAGATTCCGTAGAAAAGCCCGACGAGGATTAAAAAGAATGGTGAGCCCGAGGGAAGAACTTTCGAAATCGGAACGTTGAGGGACGTCGCCACGCCGATCGCCACGGAAAGGGCGAGAGGGCCCAGGGTGATAAAGAACCAATACATCGTAATGCGGTGGAAAAGATGGCGGCGCAGAGGCGTTTTCCAGATGCGATTGATCGACTTTTCAATGCTCGCCAGCATCGTCATACTCGTCACGAGCAGCCCTGCCATTCCGCTCGCACCGAGGGCGCCGGCATGGATATTCCCCACGAATGACCGAATCATTTCGAGGGTCTTATCGTCGGCGCCCTCCGCGAGGTTTTCGAAGATGATCGGTTCGACCGTGGCGTAGAGGGTCTCCAGCCCTCCGAAGGCTTTGAAAATTGAGAACGAGACGGCGATCAAGGGGATGACCGAGAGAATCGTTGTATAGGCGAGCGAAGAAGCCGCCAAACCGATATCGGCTTCGTGGATCTGTCGGGCGGTGTTTCGCAACGTCGTTTGGACGGTGCTCTTCAATGTGTCGGTGAGGACACTCCGGAGATTTTGTTTCATAAGCTATAATGGAAGTTCAAGGTCACCCCCAGTCTATCCGAACAGGAATCTGGAGAGTACCC
>CAZAKW010000203.1:3153-5578 GCA_964485835.1 uncultured Bacteriovoracaceae bacterium | reverse complement strand
ACGCATCGAGCTTCGAAGGATCAAGCCCCTCCCCACCGGCTCCGGCCGCTGTCGGAGCGCCCGCCGCTTCGGCCGCAGGCTTTAGCCAAAGAATCTGGTCGCATCCGATTCCGAACTGCCGGTGCGAGATCATAGCCCCACGCTCCCGCGAAAGTTCAAATCCCGAGGGCACACCTGCAAGGTGGTCGATCAAAACGAAGTCGTTGCCGCAAGCCTGCATCTTTAGAAACGGAAGAACTTTCATCACGCCGGTCATTCCGTTTTTTTGTAACCTAAGCCAACGGAGCTCTTTGCCCCGCCGCTTTTTCCATCGCCCATGTCGGCGTCGTCTTTCGCCAGACGATCCGTAACACCATCAATGCACGCAAGGTAAGCTTCCCGGTCCCGACCACAATTCGTTTCGGTACCTTCGCTCGCCTCAACATCGCCCGATTTCTGTCCCATTTTCCCAATCGCCTTTTGAAGCTCGCCCGCGCGGTCCTTCTCCGGGAGAAGGGCGATGATATCCTTTAAGTCGTTCATCGTCTTCGACACGGTGGTGTCTTCTCGACAGGAGACTTCAAACACGGCCTTTTTGGCATCGCAAAGCACGGTTTCTTTATCCGCTAACTTATCGTCACTCTTGGTAATGCACTCCCCCTTCCGCGCCTCCGCCGCCGCGAAAAGCTCGTCGTACTCCTTCTGCGTCTTCTCCAATTCGTCGTCGCGCTCCTTGATCGCCGTGAGCGCGTCCGAAAACCCCTTGGACTTCGCGTCCGGCAATTGCGGCGTCACCTCGCCCAAAACCAAACTCATCAAATCCGCCGGACGAAATAATCCGGTTTTTTCGTCCACTTCGGGTGTCGTAATCTCCTTGGAATCAAGGTCAATCCCACCTTCGACCTTCAACCGGCTCATCGCCGCGATCAAATCGTTCTTCCGCGCGTCGATCGTGCCGGCCACGCGGTTTAAATTAACCCCGCCGGTTTCCTTGGCCGCCATTTCCTTCGCCGTTGTTTGAAGCTTCGTATTCACCTGGGTTTTAAAATTAGCCTGGAAATTTTTCCGCTCCGTCAGCGTCTCTTCCAGATTCGTGCGCAGATTCGTGTACTTCGTTACGCAATCGTCTAAACCCTCGCACTGAAACGAAATCGTCCGTGCCGGATTGTTCTTCGCGGCGAGCACCGAAGGGAACTTGCTGATCGGGGCCTGTCCGCCGCCGGTCAAAGCCAAAGCGGGTTTGGTCAAAGCGGATTTCGTAGAAACCGTTTTTCCGGTCGCAAGCGAATCAACCATCGCAGTGAACCCATCGAAACATTTCGCCTGATCCTCAAGCGACGCTTTTTCGCATTGCTCGGTACTCACGCCTTTCAAGGACTCTCCCGTAGCCGCCTTCACCGCGTCCATATAAGTAGTGCGGAGTTGTTTGAATTTTGCCGCGTTTTTAGCTTGAGCGTCTTCGAATTGCTGCTTCATCGCGGTTTGCGAGGCGCGGATCGGGCTGTTCGCATCTTGCCGTTCGCGTTCGATCTGGGCTTGGGCCGAGTTGTCGTTCGCAAGCGATTTCGAAGAACTCCGGTAGTAGCACCGTTTCAAATCGCGTTCGAACTGCGCTTTCAGGTTTTTCCCCGATTTACCGCCCATGGAGGCAAGCGTCCCACTCATGCTTTGGATCATCTGCTCAGGGGTGTTGAGCTGATAGACCTTCATCGATTTCGCGTAACCTTCTTTATCCGAATACTCAGGTAGATTCGTGGCCGTTGGCGCCAGGGTCGCCGCCTGGGCGAATACCGTCTCGGCCTCTTTCCTCATCGCGGCTTCGCGCTGGGAATTCGTAATCGCCTTTCCTCCCACGACTTTATTGGCGGATTGAGCGTAATGGCATTTCAAGTAATCCAGCGGCGACACATTCCCCGTGGGGTAGTTCGCACTCGACGTACCGGCCTTAACACACGTATAGCCTGGCACTGGTTGCGCCATGCACTCCATCGCGCGAGCCATCGTCACCTGCTTGATCAACGTCTCAAACCGCTGCTCCTGGCTTCGCAGATTCTCGACGCTTGCTTTGACGGACGCGGATTGAAGGGTCAGATCCGCCGAAAGCGCGTCGATTGCCTTTTTCGCCTGGAGCAGGCCGGGGGGATTTCCGCCCTTGCCGCCCTCAAGTCTTTGCACAGCCGCTTTTAACTGCGCGTCCCGGTCTTGAACCTCTTTATCGATCTCCATGAGCTGCTCGTTGCCTTGCTTGAGCATGTCCGAGAGACCACCCTGGCCCGTGATCAACGCGCTCATGTACTGCTCGGCTTCCGTCACCTGCTTTTTAAAGCACGCGATCTCGCCGCCTAAAGCGCCAACCACTCCGCGTTGACAGGCGAGATACTTCCGCTCCAGGTCGAGCGTGCTACGCAGATCCGCTAAAAAGGAATCGTCCTTGAACTTCGAGCAA
>CAZAKW010000203.1:0-3143 GCA_964485835.1 uncultured Bacteriovoracaceae bacterium | reverse complement strand
TTTCGCCATCCAGACCGAGCAAGGTGCGATCGATCCCCTGCCGAGCTTCCCGAAACTCGTTATCGCAATTCGTAGAAACCGAAACCGACCCGTCGACGGCGTCCTCGTCGCTCGATTCCTCGTCTCCGTCCTTATTAAAAAGACCTTTTAAAGCTCCCGCCGTGGACGCCGCCGCATCCAAAAAGTTATTTCCCGTCATCAGCTCCGTATTGCCGAGCGGGTTCTTCGGATCGCAAGAAGTGATCGAGGGCATTTTCGTATTCGAAAACTCCGGAAGGTCGTACGTCCCCGATTCGATCTTGGGATCGGCGGCGCGAGCATTCAACCCGGAAACGGTCACCAGCAAAAAAACGACAAACGAAATTCGATTCATGGGACGAGAACCCTCCGACGTGTCTATACTTCCCGTCAAAACCCGTACCTTCAGTGTAAAGGGGAACAATCGATCACGCCAAGCGCCAACCCGCTGATTCGTCTGAACAAACGCCTGGGTCGCCTAAGACGCAGGCCCGAAATGATGCAGCTTTTATTTTTCGGGGCCGCAACCGTCAATTCCCAAACGGTGCTCGCAAAGCTCCTGTTCGCTGAATCCGCCGAAATCCCCCAACCCATCCGCTCGCTACCCGCACCCCTCCCAAGCGGATTGCATGCGCAAAAAAAAGGGCGCGCAGGGAAAATCCCCGCGCGCCCCCTTCAAAAGAATCTAAGCGTTTTCGTAAGCCATTTCGCGAAGAGCGTTCTCGATGTCCATCGCTTGAGGCACCGACGCCGCTTCGAGTGGATCCGCAAGTCCCACGCCTGGAACGAACGCTCCGGCAATCAACCGCGGCTTTGCTTCGAGCTCGTAAAAGAATTCTTCGATCGTCCGGCGGAGAAGGTGCTCTCCGAAGTTCGTGACTTCGGTATCTTCGTTGACGAAGACGACCCGCTTCGTTTTGCGAATCGACGCCGAGACGGTCTCCCAGTCGTACGGCCAGAGCGTGCGCAGATCAATCACTTCAACCGAAATGCCGTCTTCTTGAAGTTTATCGGCGACGTCGTTTGCGATCAAAACGTGACGACCGTAAGTAACAAGCGTGACGTGCTCCCCTTCGCGGGTGATCTTCGCTTTACCGATCTCGATGGTGTAATCCTCAAGCTTCGGCCACTTCGGCTTCCAGCTCTTTTGCGCCTCGGAGCCCAGAATCGGCATGTCGATCATCTGCTTGAGCTGTTTTTCACCTTCGGGCGTCAGCTCCGGTTCGCCCGGAATCCGCTCGGTGCCGCGCACTCGTAAAAGCGCCTTCGGCATCAGGAACATCGTCGGGTTCTCGTCTTTTAAGCACGCGAGCATCAAGCCGTAAGCGTCGGCCGGGGTCGAAGGCATCACGATCTTCCATCCCGGAATATGCGTCATCATCGCATCGAACGAATGCGAGTGATAGATCGATCCGCGGATCCCGGCTCCGACCGGAGTCATGATCGTCATCGGCAAGTTCCAATCGCCGTTAGACGTCCAGCACTGCATGCCCGCGAGTTTCAATAAATCGATCGTATTATAGATGTAATCGCAGAACTGGATCTCGGCCACACAGCGAGAGCCGGCGAAGCCAAGTCCCATCGCCGCACCGATGATTCCGCGCTCGTCCAAAGGCGAGTTCCAAGAGGTCTTGATCCCTTGGGTCACCGTGAAAGCGCCACCCAGAGGCGGTCCGACGTCTTCGCCGAACACGTTTTTCAAACCCAGATTTTCTTCTCCGTAGTGGAGGGCCATTCGAATGGCCTGCGCCATATGTGCCATTAGAAGTACCGTCCTTTTTGGCCTTTGAAGGTGTTGTCGTAAATCGTCGAAGGATCGGGCATCGGCTCCTGCTTCACTTGAAGCGAGAGTTGCAACATCTCTTCGGTGTATTTTTCACGAAGCGCGTCCATCTCCTTACGGGAAAGAACGCCGGACTTCTCCAATTTATTCTCGAATAAAGTGAGCGAATCGTCTTCGCCTTTGACAAGGTTCGCGCCCGTGGCGGAAGAGTGGCCATACAAGCGCGAAACGCGGGCTTCGAGCAAGAATGGTTTCCGTTCCTTGCGGATATAGGCCATCGCTTCTTGAATCGCGAGATAAGCCTCTTCGGGATCGTTACCGTTGATCACGCGGTTTTTGATCCGGAACGCTTTCGCGCGGTCGGCGATATTTTCTTCGCCGTGCTGGGTGTGCGCGGGCGTGGAGATTCCAAACTCGTTATTTGTGACGATGATCAGAATCGGAAGTTCTTCCTTCGGACGTGAAGACCAGACCAAGCAAGAGGCGAACTCGCCTTCAGCGGTGCCCGCGTCGCCGCCGTTGACGATCGTGATCCCGTCGCCTCCGTGCTGGCGGTGGGCGATGCCCGTGCCGATTGCGGTCGCGTACTGGGTTTCGATCGTCGATGTGATCGGTACGATGTTCCACTTGCGGATCGAGGTGTGATTTCCGAAATTGCGTCCACCGGAATAAGGATCCGAGGCGACGTTTTTCATCTGACGAATCATATCCACCGGCTCGGCGCCCATCGCGAGCACGATTCCGGAAGAACGGTAGTGGAGGTGCAAGAAGTCGTAATCGACGCACTGTCCTTTTTTAACCTGCATGCCGAGGGGGATATTAAACGCTTCTTCCCCCGGGCCGCCGATCCAAAAGTAACCATCGTTCTGTTTGTACATTCGGATCAGGCGCTCTTCCAAACAGCGCGCCTTAAGCATCAAATCATGGATCTCGATCAGTTGTTTTTTCGGGAGCACGAATTTCTCCGAGTTTGAGGAAGAGCCAGCGAACGGACGGGACTTCGTCTCGAAACGGACTTTTTTATCGAGATTCCTATCCATGTTCTTAGACAAGGACGAAGCGACCTTCGAAGACGGCTTCACCCGGGGTTTATTCAGGGGCTGGAGCACCACGCCGCCCTTTTTCCCGGATTTGGAACTTCCCGACGAAGCTTTAGATTGGACTTTAGCTGGCACGATGCGTCCTCCTGATAAGTGAGCTAATGGATTTAACCGATGACTTTGGGTTTCACAAGTCGTGCATGTGGGTTCTTGGCGCTTAATGCTGCTTTGCATTATTTGATATCTACCCCCCACCGTACCCGCCAACAAGATAGGGGTCGGATTTTCCATTCTCATGAACG
>CAZAKW010000202.1:0-5592 GCA_964485835.1 uncultured Bacteriovoracaceae bacterium | reverse complement strand
ATTCGGGGCCTGGTTCGTCCAGCTCTGGGCGGAGTCGCTTGGGAAAGACGGCAAAGGATTTACTCCCCTTTCCGCACTCGGCGCGGTCGATCAGCATTCGATTCTCCAACTCCTACGCGACGGACCGGACGATAAAGTCACCGTCTTCATGGACGTGGAAAAAGTGGACGATCCGGTGACCATCCCCCACTTGAACCGTCTCCGCGGAAAATTTAGCAAACCAACCTCCGCCGCGTTCCAGATTCTTGAAGGCCATACCCTCCAATCGCTTCTCAAAGTGGAATACCAAGCGATCTCGCTGGTGATGACCAAACGAAGTCGGCCCCATCTTTCCATCCACTTGGAAAAACTCGACGAAAGGAATCTTGGCGCGCTCTATTTTGCGGCTTCGATTCTCACCGCGTTCACGGGCACGCTTTGGGATGTGAACCCCTTTGATCAACCGGGCGTCGAAGAAGGAAAAGTCTACATTCGCGATTCGCTAACGCAGCTCGCCCGAGAGCGTAAGTCTATTGACGATTCCGACGCGAACTCTCCGGTCGCGCGGCTACGGACCTATGCGAATCGAGACCCTCAGGACTCCCACGAATCGTAATCGTGGAGTTTTCTCGCTCGCGCCGGATCTTGGGTTGACCCTAAGACCCTGCCCGTCTTAAACTTTCGAAATCATGGTCATTTTCGATGATTTTCCACCTGGCGATGATTCCACCGACTCCACGAAAGTCCTCGGCGGGGATCAAGCGACGCTCAATCAAGAAATGGCGACGGCCAAAGAGCAGGAAGCGTGTCTGATTATTATTCGTGGCACGCCCCAGGGCCACCGGTTTTTCCTCACTCAAGACGAGATGGTTCTCGGGCGCGACCCCTCCGCCGACCTTTCGATTCTCGACCAGAGCATTTCGCGCAAGCATGCGCGCATCACCAAAGCGAACGGTAAAGTTTTGATCACCGATCTGGGTTCCCAGAACGGCACGCTGATCAACGATAAAAAACTTGCGCCGAACCAATCCAAAACGCTCGCCAAAGAAGACATGATCAAGCTTGGCAGCACGGTGATGAAGTTTCTTCCCCAAGGCGAGCTTGAAACGCTTTACCTGGGAAATCTCAGTTCCGCCGCACACACCGATGCGCTGACGAAAATCTATAATAAGCGTTACCTTCTTGAAATCCTCGAGGTCGAATTCAAACGCGCGAAAGCCTTGCACACCGACTTTACGGTGTTGTTCCTCGACCTGGACCATTTCAAAAAGGTGAACGATACGCACGGACACGACGCCGGCGATATGGTGTTGCGCGATTTCGCGTCCCTCGTTCGTACGAACCACATCCGCCCGAAGGACGTCTTCGCCCGCTACGGCGGCGAAGAATTTATTCTCCTTTTAGCGAATACAGGCATTCAAGACGCGGCGGATATCGCCGAGCGGATTCGTTCCGCGGTGGAAACCCACGCATTCATCTACGAAGGTAAACGTATCCCCATCACGACCTCGATGGGGCTGGCCGAGCTTAAAACCGGGATCGAATCCTCGCATACGCTGCTTAAGCACGCCGACCAGGCTCTTTACGCCGCGAAAAACGCGGGACGAAACCGCCTGGTGATCGCGGCCGACAGTTCCGGGTAAGCCCGCCATAAAGTCTGCGTAAGCCCTCCGCAAAGAAGAGCGGCAAAAGCCGACCGTGACGCGTCGCGCCTGCGCCCTTCCTTGACCCTTCGGCCGGCGACGTGATTGAAGGAGAGCCGTGAAACGGATCCAGATTTTAGCGCCGCTCGTAGCCGAGCGCATTGCCGCGGGGGAAGTCGTCGAACGGCCCGCAAGCGTGGTGAAAGAGCTCGTCGAAAATGCGATCGATGCCGGCGCCACCGATATTTCGGTGCGCCTCGAAGAAGGCGGTAAGAGCCTGATCGAGGTGATCGATAACGGCTTCGGCATGGGACGCGCCGACTTGGAGCTTTCCGTACTCCGCCACGCGACGAGCAAGATTCGTGAGGTCTCCGATCTCGAGCGGCTCGCAAGCTTAGGCTTTCGCGGCGAAGCCCTTCCATCGATCGCGGCGTGCGCGGACCTTTCGATCCTGTCCCGTGAACCGATCTCCGATACCGCCGCCGAGTGGCGGAATGGAAAAGTCTCGCCGGTTACCTTCGGAGATTTTCTCGGAAAGCCGCACGGAACGCGAATCCAGGTGCGAGCGCTTTTTTCCCAAATTCCTGCACGCTTGAAGTTTTTGAAATCCGGCACCTCCGAGATCGCCGCGGTTCGCGAATGGATGGAGCGACTCGCGCTGACGAATCCGCAGGTCGGTTTCCACTTGGAAACCGAAGCCCGCACGCTATTGACCTACCGCCCGGAATCAGAGCCCGAGCGGGTGGCGCGAATTTTGGGAGACGACGGTGACTACCCCGTGATCACCGACGAAATCGTCGAAGCCGGCGCGATTCGTGCGCGAATCCACTGGCTCCAAGGCGCGACCTCCCCGCAAATGCGAAAAATCGTTCAAGCCGTGAACGGACGCGCCGTTCGCGATCGATTGATTTCGCAAGCCCTCCTCGTGCCTTTCCGCCAGGCGCTTCTCCCCGGCCAATTTCCGTGGCTTGCCCTGTTCTTAGAGGTGCCTCCCGGACTGATCGACGTAAACGTGCACCCGACGAAAACGGAACTTCGCTTCCTAAACGGATCGCAAATCTTTCGCACGATCGAACGGCTTGCCGAACGGATGATCGGAAAGCACGGTTCGGTCGGATTCGCCGTCGGGCGCCCGAGTTTTGAAACGAATACCCCCGAAGGCGTCCCCTCCTCGCAAGGACCCTTGTCCCGCGCGCAACCTTCCTTTTTCGCATCGCCCACGGAAACGCTCGACCGATCGCTCGGCGCGTATCGCTCAAGCGCGCGAAACGATATCCACGACGGAGCGACCTCGTATTCGCTTGCGCCCCTCTACACACCCGCGACTTCCACGACGGGTGGAAACGCCGCTTCGGAAAATTCTACCCATGGCGACGCTCCCACCACGGGCCACCCCTTCACCCGCGATCGCTACGCCGGGGCGCTTTTTCAAACGTATTTACTGTACGATCTCGGTTCCGAGCTCGCGTTAATCGACCAACATGCCGCGCACGAAAGAATTCGGTTCGAACGGCTACGCAGCCGCGCTTTGACGCGCGCCCAGGACTCGGCCTCCCAGGCTCTTTTAATTCCGGAAGCCGTGCGCATCGCGCCCGAGGCGCGTCCCGTAATCGAGGCGCGTTTGCCCTTGCTGGAGACGCTTGGTTTTGAAGGCGAAATATTCGGCGACGACCAACTCCTTTTTCGCTCGATTCCCGCGGAATGGGGCGCGGGCAATCTACGCGCGCGTCTCCTCTCATTAGTTGAAAAACTCTCGCTACTCGAAGACGACGAAATTCCACGCGACGAAGCAGGTCGCATCTTCAAGCTCGACGAACGGCTCTTCGAGAAACTCGCCTCCGAAGCCTGCCACTCCGCGGTCCGCGCTGGGGACCGACTGGACGAACGCGCCGCCCAGACGATTGTCGAAGCCTTGTTTCGCTGCGAACATCCGTGGAATTGTCCGCATGGGCGGCCTACCGTCGCGCGAGTCCCGCGCACGAGATTCGAAGAATGGTTCCAACGTCGAGTTTAGCGGAAGCGGGAAATTCGTCTCGCATCTCGCCCCCCTCCCGTCCCGTCGCCATTTTGACCGGCACGACGGCATCCGGAAAAACGAGCGTCGCGCTCGCGTTCGCGCGCAGGCATCCCGAGATTGAAATCGTCAATGCGGATTCGCTCTTGGTTTACCGCGGCTTCGATATCGGAACGGCTAAACCCACGCGTGAGGAACTCGCCGAAATTCCCCACCACCTCGTCGACATTCGCGAGCCCGAAGAGCCATTTACCGCCGGAGATTTCGTCCGCGAATGCGACCGGGCCCTAAAAGACATCCACGCTCGCGGAAAACGCGCGCTGATTGTCGGAGGGACGGGGTTTTACTTAAAAGCACTTGTTTATGGCCTTTGGGAAGCGCCGAAGTGCCCGCCGGAACTTCGCGCAAGCCTAGAATCCGATACGAACGAGGCGCTGTTCGCGCGTCTGCTCGGCTTGGACGAATCGGCGGCGATGCGAATCACGGTGGGCGATCGGTATCGATTGCTCCGGGCGCTGGAAACGATCGAGACGACGGGACGCACGCCCACCGAACTTGAAGCGGAAGCGGTCTCGCGCGGGTCCGTCCGCGGACTATCATTGTTCGTCACGGATCGGGAAAACGAAGAGCTCAATTTGCGCATCGCGATCCGGACGGAGGAAATGATCCGCCAAGGCTTACTCGAAGAAGTGAGGATACTCCTGAACAAACACCCGGGCGCGCGTCCCCTAGGCGCCGTCGGGTACGCCGAAACGACCGCCGCTTTGGAAGGCCGCGTTCCCGCAGGTCGTAAAGTCGCGCCGGGAATTGAGGGCCTAGCCCAAGAAATCCAACTCGCCACGCGCCAGCTCGCCAAGCGACAGCGCACGTTCTTCGGCAACCCTACTCGGGGCCAATTTACGCGAGTATCCGAATTAAAGTACTTCACTCTCGATCAAGACCGGGAGATTCTCGAGCACGCGCTTGAAACCCTGTACGAGAATCCTGCATGAAAAAAGTCTACATCATCTCCGACGGCACTGGCGAAACCGCCGCCCAAATGGTCAAGGCGGCGATGATCCAATTCGCGAAGGATAAGTCCTCCCCCGACCAAGAGATCTATTTTTCGCGCCATAAAAACGTACGGCAAAAGTCCCAGATCGAAGCAATCTGCGAAGAAGCCGCCGATAGTGGCGCGCTGATCATTTACACGATCGTCTCTCCCGAAATACGCACGGCGCTCGCTGAAACCGCCAAGGACCGAGGCGTTCGCTGCGTTGATTTGATCGGACCGCTGCTCGCGGGTCTCGCCGGACATTTCGGGTACGCACCGAAATCCATCGCCGGACTTCTCCACAACGTCAACGAAGCCTACTTCCACCGCATCGACGCGATGGAGTACACGATCGGCCACGACGACGGTCGTGATCTCTCCAGATTAGGAGAGGCGGATCTTGTGATTCTCGGCATCTCGCGGACATCGAAAACCCCGCTTTCGATGTACCTCTCGCAGCAAGGCTGGAAGGTCGTGAACATCCCGATCATTTACGGCTTTGCGATTCCTCCTGAACTCCAAACCATCGACCAACGAAAAGTCGTGGGTTTAACGATCGATCCGGAGAATTTGACGACGATTCGCCGCAACCGGTTATCTCGCCTGGGCCAGAATCGCGGCGGCGAATATGCAGATCCCGATAAGGTGAACGAGGAGATCGCGTATGCGGACGAAATCTTTAAGAAAAACCGCAAGTGGGCGATCTTCAACGTGACGGGCAAGGCCCTAGAAGAGACAGCCGCCGAGATCATCCGACTCATGGCGTCTCGACGCTTGACACCCATGGCGAGTTTAGAAAATACTCCATCCTCCTAAAGAAATTCACCCGTGCCTTCCGCTTGTCCCGGATCGAGGCGCGCAACCCGCGAGGACGCAACATGGCAGGCAACGCACGTGGATCGAAAGTCTGGTTTAACGGAAAG
>CAZAKW010000201.1:0-5616 GCA_964485835.1 uncultured Bacteriovoracaceae bacterium | reverse complement strand
TGTCGACCGCTGAGTATTATTAAAAATTTGGACATCTTCGGTCTCGGCGGGCAGCAGGTCGTATTTATTCGGGATAAAATCATTGTAGCCCGGTGTCGACGGATTCCACTCGGCTTCGGCAGGGCGTTGGAAACTCGCTGAGAACGCCATCGTTTCCGAACTGCAATACTGGGTTTCGAAATAGGTGATATCGGCCCAGCACGTCTTCGGAAGATCGTAACAAACTCGCTTCGTTTCAAGGTGGCTACCGACTAAGTTTCCTTCCTCGTCGTAGTCAGAAACGGTAACCTGTTCGTCTTGGCATTCCTCTTTGGTACCGCACTTGAGGGAGTCGGTGACCAGTTGGCATTCCTCGTAACTCCACTCTTCCACGGTGTCGTACGGGATGCTTCCATTCCACGCGATATTCGGGAGTTTTCGCTTTAGATCGTAAGCTTCTTGGTTAGCGCCTGCTTTAATCAAATCGGACCATTTCTCGTACGAGACTTCGTTTTGAGGCTGACGAAGATAGTGGTCGACGTTGCCGGTGCAGGTGAGACGGTGATCTCTCTTATTACGAACCCGCCCGGAGGGAAGGCTCTTTCCACGGCATAGGCTCGTCGTATCGCCGGTCGAGTACGTACGGCATCGATTTTCGTTCGAGAATCCAATCGTCGGATGGAGCAGGAGCATCGCGATGGCGGGTCCGAATAGAAGTCGAGCAATCCTGAGAGGTTTCGTTTCCATAAAATCCTATCGCCGGACACAAGAAGGCCCGCAAAAATTTCGCTCCGCCTAGGTGCGCCTAGGCGGAGCGAGAAGGAATTACTGTTTTACATATCGCGGGAACGATCGTCGAACTGCTTGAAGAACTGATCGTCCATCTGAAACGCCTTCACTTGGGCGGCGATATCAGCAGCGGCCGAGAGATCCGTCATTTTGTCTAAGACGGCGTTCACGACGAAATTGGTGATTCCTTTGATCGAAGTGATGTCTGCTCGCATCGAATCCGCGGTCGGATTTTGAGGGAAATAAGCGTCGCGAGCCTGGGCCCACCGCGGCTCGGTCTGCGTCCGATAGCGACGTTTGTAAAGCGCCTTAACTCCGTCTGCACCTTCGGATCCAGCCAACATCAGCTCCTCTTGGATGTCGTTGAGAATAAAAGGAAGGAGCAAGGCCTTGATATGCACCGTTTGGCCGTTTCCACGAAGAATCGTAATCGCCGAAGCGACTCTCGAAACTAGGTTGTGGCCCTTGCCGAAGATCTCGTCGACGTTTAAGTCTTTGATCTGCATGTTACGCAAAGCCGAAACAACGTTGTCTTGGGTTACCGTGAGTTCGTCTAACGAGCGCACCGTCGAATCGCTCCCACTATCGATTTCCACTCCGCTGAGGAGATCTCGGTTAAACGACTTCTTATCGTAGCGAACCTTAAAAGAACCGAGAGAAACACCGTAGAGCGCACGGATATAACTCCGCACGAAGAACAGATCTTCGATGCGTTTAATCGCGTCTTCCATTCCCGGCTGATTCAAACGAACTCGGTATTTTTCCTTTTCACCGAATTGCTGGATCACCGTATTCATGATCTTCAACATCGGTAAATGCATCGCCTTATTCACCGTGTTTTGCAGGGCAGCGTTCTTCGCTTGATATTGGAGCATGTCGTGACGAAGCTTTTTGAGTTCGTCTGGCGAGTACAGTTTCTGACGCCTTAAACCCGAAAGATCCGCGATCCCTTTCTGAGCGTAGTAAACGCCCTCGACCGGAAGCTTGATTCGGAAATCAAGCTTCTCAACTTCGCCGAGAAGCTCTTTGAGTTGGCGCTCGTAATGTCCCTGCAACAGACTGAAGTCGATGCCATCGAGATTCTTCTTAATCTCGTTTAGTTTGACTTCGGTCGCGTTCGGTTCGTAGCTTGCATCCTTCAGTAAACTCGCGAGCATGCCCACGGTCGCGACTTCGTTTCGTACGACCGAAAGCAATCCGTCGAAATCCGTTTTAATTTTTGCAAACTCGCGCGGAGTGGGCTTTCCCGCGGGGTTCAAGGGATCCAAGGTGCTGTTGTTCGAAAGACCTACCAATCCTTTTGGACCGTACACGGCTTGAAGTAGAGACTCGTAGCGTGCGTTAAGAGAATTGATCGAATTCGTGATCAGCGCTTTATCCTCGCGACGAACCTGATCGAATTGTTTGACGACCCATTCGGTCACCGCGGTTGCATCGAGGTTCCGATGGTCGTAGGTCCCGGGACTCAAGGTCAGCACGGGTCCGTAAAGGCCACGAATCGGATCATTGTAAGCAACACTCCGGAAAGCAGAAGGGCCTTCCGCCACGCCTTCGGGCGACCAAGTCGCGTAGGCAAAAACAGTAAGCGCAGCGCCAGCCAAAACCGATCCGAAATTCAGCACTCTCATGGGATTCTCCAAAAAGCAGTTGTTCACAAACCTCGGAAGATACGTCTACGCCGCCTTCCAATGTCGTTCGATGTTAAGGAAAACTTAGCAGGTTGCGCGCCAACGCGCCGGGCGGCCAAATCGCCTAAATTTGAGCTCAGACCGCTGAAATACCCATATCCCTGTCTAAGTTTTAGCCACACGCGTTTCCCTATGGCAGCGCGCCTGGCCTCTTTCTTTTTTAGTCGATGCACGGATCGGGAGGAGCAGTTCATGTGAACTGCTGAAAGCTGACTTAAATCGCGATCATCCCGAAGCTTTAGTTTTGACCCGTTTCCGCGACGTCACGGGAAAAATCGATCACGGCCTCGAGACGCTGCGCTTGTTCGGGCGTGATCACGCGGTGATCACGCAAGCGGGAAATCTCGGGAATCAGCACGAGTAACGCTTCGTCGTGGGCGGGGCCGAGCGCCTCTGCCATCGCATCAAGCGCAATTGCGGGACCATCGCGCTCGACGGTGCCGCCTAAGAACTCCACGGCCGCGCGAATTTCGCTCGCGCTCGCGCGCCGCTTCGCCCCGGCGGCATCACGAAAGAAAAGCGCGATCCGAAGGCCGCCTTTTCGCAGCAGAGTTGCTTCGGCGAGTTCAAGCGACGCTCGTCTTGAACGCCGCTTCTCCAGAACGGAGTCCGGAATCTCCGAGAAATCGTGAAGCAAAGCCCGCAGCTCCGCGCAGGACTCGCATTCGCGGGAAGCGAGGGAACGGGAGCGTTCATCCTGCCCGATCGGATCTTCGCCCATCCAGGAGGCACGCCCCAGCAAACCGGCGAGCGCGAACGCAACGAACGTCGCGACCACTCCGGCCCTAGTAGTTCCATTCCGCTTAGATGGATAAGACATAAATCCCCAATAGCTTTCTGGTTTTGTAACGCTGGATCGGAGTCGCGCGACAATGATCGCTGCAAAATTCGTTTTCGTTCAACTTGATTTCAACGTGTCCGCAGGATTCCCGGGCGTTTTTCGGGCCGCAAAGTTTTTCACCTCCATCGTAAACGAGCACGGAACCCAAGGGCGCGGTCGCCGCCGTATAACCCAGCGACTGGATATCGCGCATGCCTTCGGCGGCGAAGATCCCGTGCGTATGGGCGTACTTCGCGGCGACGCCCGGAAGGTAGCTTGACACCAATCCCGCCCCGAGCAGCGCTTCTTTCACCGCGCGAAAACAAAGGAACTTACTCCGAGTCGTTCCGCAAATCGTCTTCCCGTTTCTCTCACGGCATCGGCGTGCAGCCTTTCGCGTCGTTTCGCGAAGCTTCGACAAGTAGGGCATCGGAAGATCAAAACGCTCCGTCGCGACGTCCTCGAGTTCCGGTTCGGGATCCGGTTCGTCCTGCGACGGGACGGGACGGTCGGGTTGCTTTTCCACGACCGGCGGCGAAGCCGTCTTGGTCCCCTCGTCGAGCATCCCCGTAAGAAAAGTAAACCAGTCGTAGGCCGGATCCAGGGAGGGCTCGACGCTGCAACTCGTAACGTCCTCGGCGCGCGAGGTTTCGCTCACTACCGGCGTCACAAGGACGAGGACGCCAAGAAACGTCAAAATTTTGGCTGCGCCAGTAAAAATCGTCCCCATATGCGACCTCTACTTAACGACCCTTCCGCTTCGAAGCTTAAGGACTTAAGCGCGAGCCGCGCGACCGCGTCGTGCGAGTTCTTCGGCGTCGACCACCACGAATAAACCCGTGCTGTCCGAGAAAATCGTGCCGTCATCGGCCTCGAGGCGGCCGAATCCGAAGACTTTTCGTCCTTCGATTTTTGAGATCCCCGCGTGCATCGTCAAAACAACCCCCAGTGGGAGCGGACGTCGGAAGTTGATTTCAATTTTCGCTGCGACAACCGTCTTTCCGGAAAGCCAAGCTGCCGCGCCCATTCCCTCGTCAAGCAGCGCGGCCTGGGAGCCGCCGTGAGCGTGGCCCGGAGGGCCCTCGGCTTCCGGACCGAACCAAGCTCGCCCGGCGAAACGTCCAGCGGTTTCGTCGCCGGCGACCGTTCGTTGAAAATACCGAACTCGGATCGAACGCGACTCCCGATCGCCCGACACGAATGAATACTGGCGTTCGCCGTCCGGGAAAGGCTTGGCTTCGACCCAGACGGACGCGTCTGCGAATTCCGCTTGAGCAAGGGGCAACCGCAGGTCTTCGTAGCGAGGTTCGATCATATTCAATCAGTATGGAATTCTCGGTCCCAGATGCCAAGCACTAGTCCGCCGAGAAAGAAATCGGACCAAGACTACGCGCCGTTCCATCGTCAATTTTCATTCCTTAATTCTGCGTCAACACGTTCAGGCTTGAACCCAAATTGGCCCTCAGGCAGGATTTAGAATATTTACCGCATCCAACAAAATCGCGAGCACCATGAACAACACCAAACCAACGCCAGGAAAATCCGCCCAGATTATCGTCGACGGGAAAACGCTGGAGTGCCCCACGTTCGTCGGCACCGAAAACGAGAAGGCGATCGATATTTCGAAACTGAGGGACGCGACCGGACACGTGACGTTCGATAACGGATACGCCAACACGAGCCCGACCACGAGCTCGATCACCTATCTTGACGGTGACAACGGAATTTTACGGTATCGCGGCTATCCGATCGAAGAACTTGCCGAAAAAGCAACTTTCCTCGAAACGGCTTGGCTTTTGATCCACGGCGAGATGCCGACGAAATCTGAGATTGAACAGTTCACTTCCGAGATCGCCGCCAACCAGGCGGTCGACGACAGTTTCGCGAAACTCTTCGACGTGTTTCCGAAGCAAGCCCACCCGATGGCCATGCTGACCGCCGCGACCGTCGGTCTTTCCACGATTTACCAGGACGAAACGGATCCCTCGAACAAAGACCACACGCGAAAATCGATCTTGCGTCTTCTCGGCCAATTCCCCGTTCTTTGTGGCTACGCTTACCGACACGGCAAGGGTGAAAAACGAGTCGCGCCGAAAAATGGCGCCGACTACGCGACGAGTTTTATGCACGGGATGTTCGCGAAAGAGGACTCCTACTCGGTCCCTAAAGAAATCGTCTCGGCCCTGAATCTTCTTTTGATTCTCCACGCCGACCACGAGCAGAACTGCTCGACCTCTACGGTCCGTTTGGTCGGTTCTTCGGCGGCCAACCTCTATGCTTCGATCGCGGCCGGAATCTCGGCGCTCTGGGGTCCCCTCCACGGCGGGGCGAACCAGGCGG
>CAZAKW010000200.1:0-5622 GCA_964485835.1 uncultured Bacteriovoracaceae bacterium | reverse complement strand
CGCCGCCTTTATCGTCGCGGTCGCCGCCTTTTCCGCCGCGATCTCCACGATCGCCGCGATCACCGCGGTCGTTCCCGTAATCGCCGCGCGGAGCGCCGGCTTTTTTCGGGCTAGTATCGTCTTTCGTAGTCAATTTTCCGATTTTTTCCATGATGGGCTAAACCTCGTTACTTCTTCACGCTATTTTTTTTAAGCGATTTAATCAGCTGCTTCTTCACGTGCAGGAGTTTATCCGACAGACCTTCGTCGCTTGCGAGAAGGAGTGCGCGGGAAATTCCGCCTTGCTTGTCGATCGTTTTGATCGCGTGCGTGGAGAGGCGTGCGGTGATGGTTTGGCAGAGTTCTGCAACGATGTATTTCTTGCGTTTCAGATTCGGCAACCAGCGCGTGCGGGTTTTAATGTTCGAGTGGCTGACGAGGTTACCCGTCGTCGGGCCTTTTCCAGTCATTTCGCAGTGTCGTGACATGACATCGGCTCCTTATGCTTTAGCGGACTTGGAAACGGTTTTCGTTTCCTTGATTTCAGTGCCGCTGTTTTTAGCAAAACGCACCCAACCGTCTTTGGTCGATTTCTTGCCGACGCGCGTAGGCTTGCCGGATTTTGGATCGACGAGCATCACATTGGACGCATGGATCGGGAGTTGCTTGGAAATAATTCCGCCTTGCGGAACTGCTTGGGAGGCTTTCGCGTGCTTTTTCATCACGTTCACGCCTTCGACAATCACTTTATTGTCTTTCAAGATCACTTCCGTGATCGCGCCCTGCTTGCCTTTGTCTTTGCCGGAGATCACTGCAACGAGATCGCCCTTTTTCAACTTCATCTTCTTCATCATTTGCTTACTCTATTCACTTCACTACCGAAGCTCTCCAGCGTTCGCGCCTCTCGGGGCGAACCCGGTACACAAGGGTATTCTTACGGTTAAAAACGGAGAAATACGCTTCTAACGCAAAGCCTGAGAAAGCTAAAGCGAAAGGTGAGGGGGATAGATGCTGCGATGCGTTACGATGTCTTGCTCGCCGATTGGAGCCGCGAAGGCCCGGGATGGCGGGAGGGGGTAGACCACCAGCTCAAATTTACGGGGATCTGTGCTGATTGCCCGTCAACGGCTTGACCAGTTTCGTAAAAAATCTGGGCAATTCTGAATCTCGGTAAAACTTTGGACTCATGTGTCCGATGAGACATCGAAGGGAAACGGCCCATCGATGTCTCACGCACTCAAACAACCTAGGCTTGGCACGGTCGCCCATGGCGACATTGCGGCCGAACTCACCGTGAAAACGGCGGCTGAGTATTCGGATCTTCTTGCGAAGCTCCAGGATATGCCGACGCTGCCCGTGATCGCGATGCGAGTGAACGACCTCATCGCCGATCCAAATGCGACCAGCACCGATATCGCGCTCGTGCTCAAGCAAGACCAGGTCCTCACCGCGAAAATTCTTCGTTTGGTGAATAGCTCCTACTACGCCGTGCCGGGCGGGGTCTCCGACGTGCAGAAGGCGCTCGCGTTCCTCGGTTTTAACACCGTCGCCCAGTTGGTTCTTTCGCTCTCGGTCTTTTCCATGTTTTCGAAATTCGGCGACGAATCGATCACCCTCAAAGATTTTTGGATGCACGCGCTCGCGGTCGCCGTTTGCAGCGAAGAAATCGCGAAACGATGGAAGTTCGTGAAGCCCGAGGAAGCGTTCACGTGCGGTTTACTCCACGATATCGGAAAACTTGTCATGTACGAACTCGATCGTGACCGATTGACCTTCGTACTCAAACGCGCGCGCGAGGCGAAAAAGAGCTTCGTCGAAGTCGAGCGCGAGCACGACCTTCTTAATCATGCTTATATCGGAGAGATGATGGCGACCCGATGGGGCCTGCCCCAAGTCGTTCGCCAAGCGATTCGTTACCATCACACCGACGTCGCTAAGATGGCCTCGATCCTGGCTTCGGCCAAAAAGACGATCCAGGTCGTCCGGCTCGCGAATACCATCGTCGTGAAAAACGCGAACGCGGACGGCGGAGCCGCCAATTTCGGCAAATCCGGCGATTACTCCAAGGGAGTGATCGTGGCCGATATGCTCGACGACCTCGGGCTCGGGATTGACGATCTTTCGACGATCGAAAAGGACCTCGCTCGGGCGATGGAGAAAGCGGGGGCATTTCTCAATGCAAATGCGTAAACGCCTTCCTTTGGTGCTGGTTCCCCAAACCGGGTCCGACGCGGACGCGGTGCCGATGTTCCGCGAACGCCGTCAAACCGATCGACGGAAAGAGACCGAAAAGTTTCGCGCGGTGTTTGAGTTCGTTTCCGAGGCGCTCATTTCGGTCGATGACGACGGGTTGATTGAGCTTGTGAACGCGGCCGCGGAGGAGATGACCGGGTATTTGCGAACCGAACTTGCGGGTAAACCGCTCACGGTGATCGCTCCCAAAGGAAATATCCCGGGACGCACCCGGGCGCTCGGTGAAGATCTGTTGGCCTCCGAGGGAACTTACGAAGACATTTCGATCGAGACCAAGGACGGCCAGCCTCGCGTCGTCGACGTCTCCGTTCGGGTAATGATCGGAGCGCCGGGGGCTGCCGGCTTTTCAATCGTCGTCTTCCGAGACGTGACCGAAAAGAAACGGATGGAGCGCGAAGTGATCACCAAGCACGGGGAACTTCGCAACGCATTCGTCGAAGTCGAGCGCACGAACGCCGAGCTCAAGGCCGCGCAGGAAACGCTCGTGCAGGCAGGTAAAATGGCGGCGCTCGGCGAATTGGCGGCCGGGATTGCTCACGAACTGAACCAGCCTTTAATGTCAATCCGCGGATACGCGCAAGAGCTTGAATACGGGATTACCCCGTTCGTAAAAGGAACTCCGGCCGAAGGCGAAGCAAGTCTAGGGTTACGCGAGATTATTTCGGCGGCCGATAAAATGGCGAAAATCATCTCCCATCTACGCACGTTCACGCGCAAGTCGACCGAGGACTTCGAGTGGGTCGACGTAAGGCATCCGGTCGAAGAGGCCTTGAAAATGGTCTCCCGCCAACTCGTTTCGCGCGGGGTGGACGTGATCCGCGATTATCCCGCCATCAGCGAGACGGTGAACGCGCCGATCGTCTACGGCAATCCTCTCTCCCTTGAGCAGGTGTTCATCAATTTAACGACCAACGCGCGCGACGCGATCGAAGCGACCGGGCGGGGCGCGGGAACGATCGCCATTTCCGTGCGTATGGACGGTAACTTCGTCGAAGTGCGTTTCCGGGACGATGGCGTCGGAATGGCCTCGGTCACCAAAGCAAAAGCATTCAACCCCTTCTTTACGACCAAGGAAGTGGGCAAAGGAATGGGGCTCGGATTGAGCCTCAGTTACGGGATTCTGTCGAAGGTCCACGGCAGCATCCGGATCGAAAGTGAAGAAGGAAAAGGCACCGCGTTTGTGATCCGGATCCCAAAGGACTTCCGGCAATTAGGTTAAATCGAGTTCAAGAACCGTTAGGAAAGGGGAATAGCATGAAGACCAGAGTGTTGATCGTAGACGACGAGGAATCCATCCGGAAGCTTCTGAAATCGCGCATGGAGCGGGAGGGGTACGAGACGTTGACCGCGGCCAACGCCGAGGAAGCGGAGAAAATGTTCGGGACCAACGGAAACGGCATCGGAACCGTCGTCACCGACTTGAAAATGCCGGGCCGAGACGGTTTTCAACTGATGAAGGCGCTGAAGGAAAAGAACGTCCTGACGAAATACATCGTGATCACGGGCCATGGCGAAAAAGAAGCCGCCGTCCAGTCGGTCAAATACGGCGCCACTGATTACCTTGAGAAGCCTTTCGATCTTGAGGAATTCGTCCATACGGTAAAACGCTGCCAAAAAGAGTATTCTCTCCAGATCGAAAACCAAGACCTGGTCGGACGGTTGGAAGCTCGTTTGGACCGCGTCGAAGGCAAGGCGGAAACCGCCGCTTGGTTCGTGTCCCAGTCCGAGGCGATGGCGAAGACCAACGAGTGGATCTCCGTTCTCAAGCGCGAATCCGCGCGCGCCGACGCCGAAGAACCGGCGGTCTTGATTTTGGGAGAGAGCGGTACGGGTAAAGAAGGGATCGCGCGCCAGGTGCAATACGCATCTCGTCGGTCGAAAGGCCCTTGGGTCGCCGTGAACTGCGCGAATTTCAACGAGCAACTCTTGGAGAGCGAGCTTTTCGGTCACGAAAAAGGCGCTTTCACCGGCGCGAACGCGACGAAGCGCGGACTCTTCGAAATCGCGAAAGGCGGAACGCTTTTCCTCGACGAGATCGGCGAAATGGACGTGAAGCTCCAGGCGAAACTCCTTCGGGTTCTGCAAGAGAAGGTCTTCCGCCGCGTCGGCGCAACCCAAGACATCGAGACGGATGTCCGCGTGGTTGCAGCGACGAACGTGAACTTGCAGGAAAAGGTCGCTAACGGCGCGTTTCGTGAGGACCTTTATCACCGCTTGTCGCGCGTCGTGATGGAAGTGCCGCCGCTTCGGGCGCGTACGGAAGACATCGTCCCGATGGCAAAACAATTCGCCAATCGAGCGTTCGAAGCCCGTGGCAAGCATTTTCCGGGTTTGACCCCGGACGCGGAAACGGCCATCCAAAATTACTCTTGGCCTGGAAACGTCCGCGAAATGCTCAACGTGATCGAACGGGTCGCGTTGGTGCACGTCGGGAATTCCCCGATTACGCCGGCTAATTTGACGATTCCGACCGGTAAACCCGGTCAGGTGATCGGGTTTCCGAGCCGCACGAACCTTTCCGTCGTGCAGGGCGGAGGCGGTACGCCGGTTTCTCAGAACGGCTCGCCGATGGGGATGCCGAGTAATTCGAATCCAGCGTCGAATGGCACCACCGAAACCGGCAGCTATATGGAGATGAAAAAGCAGTGGGTGGACGCGTTCGAGAAGGAATACCTCGTTAACACGCTCACTCGCCACGAAGGAAACGTATCGGCGGCCGCTCGCGAAGCGAAACTCGATCGATCGAACTTCCTTCGGCTGCTTCGTCGCCATGCGGTCAAGGCCCAGGATTTCCGACAAGTCGGATCCGAAGACGATACCGCGATCGCGGCGTAAATTGCCGTTCGTCAGTCCGCCAACACGTTAGATGGAATATACAATTGATGGCCGGGTCCGACAGTGTCGGACCCGGCTTTTTTTTCCGGTCTGAAATGATTTGGTCGCCACTTGGAATTGCGACGGTAAATAGTGCCTATTTAACGAATCGAAAGATTTGCCGATTCTAATAAGGATGAATTATTTTTTACGGTTGTCTTGTCTTCTTGCCCTTGGATCCGTTCTCCAAGGATGCGGAACCGACGGGGTTCGGGCCGCTTCGCTCTCCCAAGCCATCGTCGATCAGCCGAACTGCGCTTCCAGTCGAGACCGCCTTTGGTCGGAACTGTATCGACAAGTCGAAAACGGCGGGAGACTTCCCAGCGTCGCTTCGGTGGAAAACGAAGTGAGAAGCCTCGCGCGGACGGCCGACCAGGCGGAGGCACTCGTCGGCATTTATCGCGGTATTCGCGATGTCGTCGCGGAGCTTGACCCGAGTGAAGCAATGCAGGTGCTTGCGGAGATGGAGCTTGGCGACCGTACGACTCCCGAAAAAGCCGCTCGACAGGACGCTTT
>CAZAKW010000199.1:0-5630 GCA_964485835.1 uncultured Bacteriovoracaceae bacterium | reverse complement strand
CCCGATACCCAATATTTAGAAGCGGCCGCGCGTTCGATCGGTAAAGCGATGGGAAAAAGCGCCAAACGAAAAGATCCCATTATCGTCGTGAACAAGTCGACCGTTCCGATCGGTTCGCATCGAGTGGTGGGCGAGTGGATCGGCGCCGAAACCGACCAGCCTTTCGAGGTTGTGAGTAATCCGGAGTTTTTGAAGGAAGGATCCGCGGTCGACGATTTCCTTCGCCCGGACCGAGTAGTGATCGGGACGGAGCGCGACGATATTTTCGAACGAATGCAGGAGCTTTACGCGCCCTTCGTACGGCAAGGAAACCCGATTCTGAAGATGGACACGGTCTCCGCTGAAATCACGAAATACGCCTGCAATGCGTTTCTAGCGACTCGAATCAGTTTTATGAACGAACTTTCCCGTCTTTGCGAGCTTTCGGGCGGCGATATCGAAGAAGTCCGGAAGGGTATGGCGACCGACGTCCGTATCGGCAAGCATTTCCTTTATGCGGGAATCGGTTATGGCGGATCCTGTTTTCCGAAAGACGTGAAAGCCTTAATGGCGACGGGAAAACGATACGGTACGGATTTGGGAATTGTCGACGCGGTCGAGTCCGCGAACGCGAAACAAAAACTCCACCTCGTGGAAGCGCTCCGAAGATATTACGGCGAATCTTTGGGTAAAAAGACATTCGGGCTCTGGGGATTGGCGTTCAAGCCCAATACCGACGATCTACGAGAGGCACCCGCGCTGGAGATTCTTCGCGCCCTCGTGAAGGCGGGTGCTCACGTGAAGGTGTACGATCCCGTGGCGATGGAGCACGCGAGACCGCAGCTTGGCGATATTCCCGCCTCCCAAATCACCTACGCGAAGTCGGCCTACGAGGCCGTCGACGGAACCGATGCGTTGATCTTGGCTACCGAGTGGAACGAGTTCCGCGATCCGGATTGGAAAAAAATTCACGCGAATATGCGGAAACCGGCGGTGTTCGATGGTCGTAATATTTATGATCCAAAGAAGATGACCGGGCTTGGGTTTGAATACTTCGGCATCGGCCGAGGCCGATACGCCGTTCCCGCCGGGCGATAGCAGATGCGGCGGATACCGGAATCGGAGCTCACCTCGGAGTTTGAACGCGAAGTTCCTTGGGGAGACGACGAACGACACTACTACCATCCCCGAAAAAAGAAGGCGTCCGTTCTTTCTTACTGGATTCGACTCGAAAGCGTCTTGGATCTGGTGCGGCGCTATTCGACGGGAAGGCGTGTATTGGACGTCGCTTGCGCGCAAGGAAACTTCGCCCTGCTGCTCGCCGAAACCGGCTTTACGGTGACTGCGCTTGATCTGAG
The DNA here is from genome assembly GCA_964485835.1 of uncultured Bacteriovoracaceae bacterium. Lineage (GTDB taxonomy): Bacteria > Bdellovibrionota > UBA1018 > UBA1018 > UBA1018 > JACMQW01. Next base: position 4,293 of record CAZAKW010000199.1, on the reverse strand, counting down.
CGAGGAATTTCTGGCTTACGCCAAAAAGAAGTACACCCACGGCGAGGTTGAGTTCGTACATGCCAACGTGATGGATTACCGAGCCGAGATTCCCTTCGATACGGTGATTTGTGGGGAAGTCATCGAACACGTCGCCTTTCCGAAGGATCTCCTCGCAGCGGCGGCGCGGAATCTCAAGCCGGGGGGCCATTTGATTCTCACCACGCCCAATGGCGACGAATGGGGATCTCCGCTAAAAACGTATTCTCAGATCGATGATGTTTCGGCCCTCATCCCTCGGCAGTTTCATTTCGGCGACCATCTTTTTCTCTATACGGCGGAGGAGCTAAGCGGCCTCTTGCTAGAGGCGGGTTTCGAAGTGGTCGAAACAATCAAGTTCAATAGCTCGTACCTCTCCCAATTAAAGGGGATCCGATATCTCTTTCCTTACGGCGCGCTCCGATGGGCCGAACGGAAACTTCGAGCTTGGTCGAAAAATGGAAAAGACTCGACCAACGGGTTAATCGTCGTCGCGCGTAAATCGTAGAATTAAGTTTGTTCCAATCCGCGTTCGCACCGAACGTAATCCGTACGGGTTTGGAGCTCCCGGTACCAGGCCTCGGCATCCGGTTTCGGTTTTCGGAAGGCGTGCCAAAGATGGAACTGTACCGCGAAGCTTTTCCGTCCGGCGATTTGGGCCCCGGCGTTCCTGGCGCGGACGAATAAATCTCCGTCTTCGCCCCAGTAATGTTCGAGGGCTTCGTTGAATCCGTTCAATTCCAGTAAAAGTCCGCGTTCAATGGAGAAATTGGAACCGAGGAGATCGGGTACACGGTCCATCCCCAGCCATCGTGCGACCTGAGGCGACGAAATCCGGAACGCCCGATTCAGATTCCGCGTGGATCGCTGGATCCAGGCGTCCCAAACGAGGCGAGCGTAGAAAACGGGCGAGAATAAGTGGGCCGGATTCGCGCGCACCCAATCGGAAAAATCCGCAGATAGGTCAATTCGACGCCCCATGAAAAGCCCGCGGGGTTGTCGTGCTGAGGCGTGATCTTTTAGAAAGTCCGGATGGACGATTAGATCCGAATCCGTAAAAACAAAAAAACTTCCTTTTGCTTTCCGGATCGCGAGATTCAAAATTTTCGTTTTTCGGTAGCCCGCGTCTTCGTGCCAGACGTGCACGAGGCGGTCACCGAAAAAATCGCGATGGCGGTCGATCACGGCTTTCGTCTCCGGCCCACTTCCGTCGTCCGCGATCAGTAGCTCGAATTCCCGATAAGTCTGGCGCGCAAGCGAACGAAGGTAGAGGTCCAAATCGGCCGGCTGGTTGTAAGTCGTCGCGATCACGGATATCGCGGGATGGGAGTTCATCGTCCGTCCTCGCGAATCCGGTAGCTTCGATATTCGAATAAACGGATGCCGGTCGCGCGTTCAAAAAGGTCGAGCGCGATTTTCTTTCCGTCTCCCCACGTCCACTCGAAGGGCGACTGGGCGAGATTCCAAGTCCATTTTTTTTCGGCAATTCGCTTTTGCATTGTTTTCGGGTGCGAGCCCCGAAAAGGGACCAAGCCCCAGATTTTCTTGTATCGATAATTGTCTCCGGTGGCGGGTGTGGCGGCCGCTTCGCCGGTCTTTCCAGCATGGTAGAGACTATCCATGAAAATCGTTTTTTCCTTCATCACCTCGGGGGGACGAACCCACCCGTAGTGGTAGATCGACGCGTCGATCAATGCGACGCCGGGTTTAGTGTCGCCGCCGAGCCGAAAACTTTGGGCGTCGCCGACGCTGCGCGCGCCCGAACTCCGTTTCACCGCTCGAACTTCGCGTCGGTAGGCACCGCGAGATTTCCTGATCACGTCGAAAGATCCGTAGAAATGGACATATCCGAAGAGGAGGGCCGCGATATCGGCTCGGTCCTGGTACTTCTCCATCGCCGCGCGAACTTTTGGGAGGTCGGACTCGTGGAGCACTTCGTCGGCCTGGAGGTAAAAACACCAATCGTGCGAACACCGATCCAGAGCCAGATTGGTTTGCTCGGCGAGAATCTGACCTCCTCGTTTTTTTTCCGGGTTGTCGAGCGGCCAGTGGCTTTCGAAGAGGACCACTTTCCCTTGTCCTTCGCTGGCCGCGAACTTCTGCAAACGATCGAGAGTTTCGTCTTCGCCCATTCCCACGTTTACCACGAGTTCGTCGACGAGGGGCAGAAGCGAGCGGATCGATTCAAGATAGGGGTAGTCGAATCGTTCCCCGTGACGAACGATCGTAAAACCGGAAATCTTCATTTCGCTTCCCTCTGGAGCCACCAGATCTTCACGTGGCGAACCGAACGGGAGATTCCTTCGAGCACGGAGATGGCGAGACCGTGCACGCCGTCTCGGTAAGACTTGTAATAAAAATAATTTTTCAGAAACATCGCCGGCCCGGCCGTGACCATCCGGAAAACGTTCGTTCGTCGGCCGGCAGCGACACGCTCCCTCGCCTCGACGCTGGTGTATTTATTCATCTTGGTTAAGAACCGTTCGGGATCGAAGTCTGGCGCATGGAGTAGGGGCTCGTGGATTCGTCGCGGCGCCTCCGGATATTTCGGGTATTCGTGAATTTCATTCACGAACCACACGCCAGCCTTTCGAAAGAAACGATCTTGATAGCTTGGATTCCAAACGCCGTAGTGGATCGCGCGTCCCAGGAAGAATTCTTGTCGTCGGACCTTCCAATAGGGAAACGGGTCGGACTCCGATAAAATGGATTCAATTCGAGCACGCAATTCCGGCGTGCATTCCTCGTCGGCGTCGATGCAAAAAACCCAGTCCGAGGTGGTTTGTTCGAGGGCGTAGTTGCGCTGGTTTTTGAAGCCATCCCAGCTTCTTTCGAACCATTTTAATCTTGCTTGCCACGAAGCGGTCGGATCCAGCGCGATCTCGCGCGTGCGGTCCGTGCTACGCGCATCGACGACGACGATTTCGTCACACCACGCGACCGATGCGAGCGCCCGTGCAAGGACCTTGTCTTCGTTGGCCACGATCAGCACTGCGGACAGCTTCAAGCGAGCATTCATGACCGAATCGGAAGCGGGTCGGGCCGAGCTTCCGCCATTCGTTCCACGGTCCGAAAAACCTCATCTTCCGGAATACCCTGCATGCAGCGATGCTCTTCTTTCACGCATTTATGAAGACCGCACCAGGGACGAAACCCGGGGAGCTGATCGTTTCGGCAACTCAAACCTTCGCGGTAATGGACGGGATGGCGATCCAGCGGATAAGGGTGCCATTCGAAAGGATCTTCGGGACCAAAGATCGTGATGGTCGGGGTGCCAACCGCGACCGCGAGGTGTTTAGGCCCGGAATCGTTGCCAAGATAAAGCGCGTGGGTCTTAAGCATCGCCGCAAGAAGGCGAATGGGTGGTTGGACTTCGGCGAGGATACGAGCCCGTACCGCGTTACGGGCCGTCGGATCCACATACCATTCGACAAGCTTACGATCGACGGCATCGAAAAACTGGCGAGCAAGATCCGTTTCGGACTGCGCATGGTAAACAACGACCGATCCGCGGTATTGATCGCACCAGCGGATCGCGGTCGCGGCGAATCGTTCCAGTGGCCATACTTTGGTCGCGCGGCTCGCTCCTATTCCCAATCCTAGAATCGGGCCGAAGAGTCCCGTCTGCGCGATTCGTTGCTGGGCCCGAGCGAGTTCGTCGTCTTTGAGAAAAACTTTCGGTTGACGGCCTTCGGGAATCGCGACGCCTAGAGCGCGGACGGTATCCATATCGCGTTCAATCACCGGTTTAAGTACGCCCTTGCCCGGAACGACCACGGTGGAATATCGATTTTTATCCTTATGTCCATGGAAGTGGATGGAACGGACCTTGGCGCCGACGGCATAAGCGAGCGTCGAACTCGATGGCGAGGCGTGAAAGTTGACCACGCAGTCGTACTTTTCTTTACGAAGGGTGATCGCAAGGCGAGCGATCGCTTTCGCGCGGCTTGCGGCTCCGGCATGCCGTACGTAAGGAACGACTCGATCGACGGCCGGATGATTTTCAAGCAAGGGCGTCCAGTGATCGGTCGTGACGACGTGGATTTCCGCGTTTGGAAAGGCTTGACGCAGTTCCGAAAGCGGAGCTGTCATCAGAATCGTGTCGCCGAGGGCTCGGAGTTTAATCGCGAGGATTTTTCGAGGAGCAAACATGGTGCGTTGGAGCAAGCTTCTCACGAACCCATCGTGAATCGAAAAAAAAGAATCCCCCGGATCTCGGCTTAGGCCGAAAAGCCGGGGGATTCTTAAACAGACATCGCTACCGAAGAATTAGTG
>CAZAKW010000198.1:0-5641 GCA_964485835.1 uncultured Bacteriovoracaceae bacterium | reverse complement strand
GGCAATCGAGACCGCGACCCAATACGCCAAGGAACGCCAACAGTTCGGTAAACCGATCGGGGCCTTTCAGATGATCCAGGAGCGCCTGGCGGAGGCGGCGTCGTGGTACGAAGCCTGCCGCGCTCTAACGTACAATGTCGCGAAGATGTGGGACGACGGAAAACTCGGCGGCAAAGACGCCGCTTCGCTTTCAGCGATGGCTAAACTCCAGTCCGCGCAGATGGCGACCCAGGTCGCTTTAGACGCGATCCAGATTCTCGGCGGTTATGGTTACACCCGGGAATTCCCCGTCGAGCGGATGATGCGCGACGCGAAGCTGATCGAGATCGGCGCCGGTACGAACGAGGTGATGCGGTTGATTATTGCTCGGCAAATGCTCGGCGAGGTTGCGAATCTGTAGACGAATTTGAATTTCGGCAAATTCGAGTCGAGGGAGATCCCGGTTAAGGGATCTCGATTTCAAGCGGAGTCGAACGAGTCTCGACAAATTCAATTTCACAGCGAGCGAGCCGACCTAACCTTTCCAAGGACCTGATATGAACTTCAATCCCACTTATCAAGACAACGAAGTCCAAGCCGAGCTCCGCACGCTTGCGCGAAAGTTCGCGGAAAACGAAATTCGCCCGATCGTCGAAGCCGACGAAGAAAGCGGGACGTTTCGTCCCGAAATGATCCGTAAACTCGGCGACCTCGGATTGACCGGGGTGCCGGTACCCGAGGCGTACGGAGGAGCCGGGCTTGGCTACGCCGAGTACTGCGTGGTGCTTGAAGAGATCGCCCGCGTTTCGTGTTCATATGCGATTTCGGTCGCGGTGACTGGACTTCCGCAGATGATTCTGGCGACCTCCGGGACGGAAGACCAAAAAAGGAAATACATTCCCGCGCTCGCCCGGGGCGAGGCCATCGGTGCGTTCTCTCTTTCGGAAGCCTCTTCGGGATCAGACGCGGGATCGCTTCGAACGGTGGCGAAGCGGGATGGCGATTTTTATGTCTTAAACGGGACGAAGCTTTGGACGACCCAGGCGGACTCGGCGTCCACGATGCTTTTGATGGCGCGCACAGGAGGACCGGGGGCCGCAGGTGTTTCCGCCTTTATCGTCGAGGCGGGTCTGCCCGGCCTTAAAATGGGCAAACGCGAAAAGAAGATGGGTCTTCACATTTCGCATACGATGGAAGTTTTACTGGAGAACGTGCGGATCCCGGTCGCGAATCGGGTTGGAGCCGAAGGTGAAGGCTTCAAAGTCGCGATGCAGGCGTTAAACGGCGGCCGCGTGACGATCGCCGCGGTCGGAGTCGGCGTCGCGCGCGGGGCGATTGAAGTCGCGATTTCTCATGCGAAAGAACGCGAGCAATTCGGCACGAAAATCGGCGATTTCCAAGGCGTCTCGTTCATGCTCGCCGACATGCAAACCTCGATCGACGCGGCCGATTTGCTCGTGCGCCGCGCGGCCGGACTGCGCGATGACGGCCGGGCGTTCGGCACCGAGGCGTCGATGGCAAAACTCTTCGCGACCGACACCGCGATGCGGGTGGCGACGGACGCGGTCCAGATCTTAGGGGGTTCGGGCTACACCCAAGACTTTCCGGTCGAACGATATATGCGCGAGGCGAAGATTCTCCAAATTGTTGAAGGAACGAATCAGATTCAGCGGGTGATTATAGCTCGTTCTCTAACGAAGTAACCATTCTACTCGCTGCACTTCGTGTCTGCGGGTGAGCATCGCGCGAAATCTCAGGAAACAATTTATCGCACTCGCTAGTGCTGCGTCTCAACGAGTGATTTTAGCTCGTTCTTTTACAAAATATTTACTCTACTCGTTGCACTTCGTGTCAGCGAGTGAACTTTGCTCGTTCTCATGGGAGGTCACTTTCCGTCCCCGCTGAACTGCAACTCGATTGCGAGCGCACTACCGGAAGTTAACCAGCGCTTTGCGGCATCATCGAGAATGATTCGTGCTCAAGCTTTCAAACTTCTACCAGAATCTCGATTCTTCACACGAGCCATGAAATTCTTTCAGTTAATAATTGGTGGTGCGGATTACAAAGAAGTCGCAAATTCTCAACCGTCGTCTTCCCGCCCATGACCAGCGGCACGCGATGATCAAAGTCCAGCGCATGCTGCGAGTTGCAGCGACGATTGGTTTTTCGATCCAAATACGTGCAGCGTTCCTCGTCCCACATAAGAACGGCGCGGCGAATGGCGATAGGGATAAAGCGGGAAGGTTTGGAGTTTGGCTCGAAGTTCTGCGCAGAACTTGATCGTGGGGCTTGAGATTTCATTCGCGGAGAAATAAGGGGCGAAGTTCGAATTTCGTTTACTGACATGTCTCGCTGCTCTGTTTCGTTCTGCGCAGAACCCGGATTACGCAGTGGCGTTGCTTCCGGAATCAGAGTCGAATTGGATTTCTGGAGATCCGCTTTACTCGTTTTAGATGCAGTTTCTGGGACGAGCACATGTCCAGGTCCAGCTGGTTTTATCAAATTTTTCGCAGCCTGCGTCCGTAATGGATCGAGTTTCTTTAAAGCAAGATCCGCAAGCTTATTAAAAAGAACAGCGTAGCTGCCTTCGAAGTTTTGATGGGCAAGAAGCCCTTTTAATCTCTCAAGCTTTTTAAGGAGTTCTCGGTCTGCCAGAAACTGGATCTGGGTGAGTTCTTCGGTGATCGCGCGTTCTTTTTCTTTAGGCAGAGCCGAGGCCGGCGAAATCGCCGCGAGCGTTCGTTCGCATTCCCGGGTGGATTGGTTCAAAAGGCTCTCCACGGTTGTTTTCTTTTCCTCCCGCGTTACGTTCCGAAGTTTGGCTTCTTCTTTAAAAAAGCCTTGAGCCCGTGCGGCGTTTGTTAAGGTTAGCTCCCCTGAGCGGATTTTAGGCTCGAGTTCCGGGAGCGCTTTTACAAGCCGCATGGCCGAGAGCCTTCTGTGCGCGCTGCCCTCGGAATAGCCAAGCTCGCGTACGGTAAATTCAAACAGGCTTGGGTAGCCTCGTTCGAGGTGGAGCTTTCTTGATTCTACTTCGCGTAGGTAGTGGAGAATCTCAGTCGTTACTTCCCGCTCACGCGAGACCAAGGACTTCAGTTCCATTAATAGAGCCTCATCGATTTTGCCGGAGAGTTTCATCCAAAAAGAATTACCACGGCTTCTAAAAAGCGATTTTCACGTTTTAAAGCCCACACCAAGACACAAAAAACTCTCAAACATCCGCGCGGGGAATGTAGACAACTGAATACGCTCCAGGGGGAACTTCGTGCGGGAGATGCGTGACTTAGAAGTGGCCCAAGACTTCGAATGAATTTCAATTTTTTGCTCAAACAACCCGTCAAGATCATTCTTTATAAGAGCGAAAAAATTTATCCAGCGCAGAACCTAGGTAGCATTTGCAGTCAATCCGCCCGAGCCTAAGCCTAAGCTTAATCCTCCGTCCCGTCTGGAAACAAAAGCCCCAGCGCCGCTTCTGGCGTAAGTTTGCCGTCGCGCACGGCCACCAATAGAGTCAACCTCGCCTCACGCACGCTCCCAACCGCCGCCCCCTCGGAAACATCGATCACCGGCGCGCTCGAAGGCGAAACCGGATCCAGTTGCACTCCGTTCGCTTTGTACATGATCCGCGCAAGGCCGGCGCGAAAGTCCGCGGGCAGATCCCTTTCGAATTCCGCCATCTCGGCGGTAATATCTCCGCCACCCATCGCTTTTTGCATAATCGACTGCATTCGCATGAGTTTCGCGGGCGGCATAGTCCGCATAAGATCGGAAATCTCGGCGATCAATTGCGGATCCAACTTGGAGGGGTCAATACCTGGAAACATAGAATTCTCCTTCAACGATCAGAATAGGACTTCAAACCTACACCGAGGACAAATTGAGTTCCACCTTCGAGTCTCGGAGTCTCTGAGCCCCTCCTCTCAAGCCGTCACTCTACTCCCGTTTCACTCTACTTTCGTAGCAGAGCACCCATCCCAGACCCGCGCATCAACGACCCGCGCCGCCGTCGCGACGCCTCCTATTGACACCCAAGGTTGCTACTCGACCCACTCAGTGCTTCAATCCCTAGCTATGCGCCGCATTCTCACCTTCGCGAAAAAATCCCTTCCCGCCCAAATTCTGATCGCGGCCATTCTCGGCGTGATCGCCGGCCACTGGATCTCCGTCCGCTTCGCCCCGGGCTTAGGCGAAATCGGAAAGGCGGTTATCCACTGGGTAAAACTCATCGCCGGACCCTTTCTTTTTTTCACTATTGTCCAGGCCGTCCTTCGCGTCGAACTCGCATGGAGCCACGGTCTTCGTCTAATCGCGATCGCCCTCTTCAACACTTCGATCGCGGTGGGAATCGGCATTGGACTCGCGCTTCTCTTCTTAGAGGGCCACACCCTCCAACTCGCCACCGAAGGTGCGGACGCCATTACCGCTCCAGCCGGCGTCCGCTTAGATTTCTCGTCTTGGCTTCACACCTTCATGCCCAAAAGCCTGTTTGAACCGTTCGTGAAGAACGAAATTTTACTGATTGCCCTGCTCGCTCTTCTTACCGGCATCGCGGTTCGGCGCTCCGGCGCTTTCGACGAGAAGGCGCTCGCTCGTTTTTCCCAAGCTCTTGAACGAGCAAGAGCCACGATCAGCATTCTGCTCGGGTGGCTCGTGCAAGTCATACCGCTCGCCGTCTTCGCAGTGCTCGCGTCGACAGTAGCGATCAACGGGCTTTCAGTGTTTGGTCCGCTCGCCAGTTTCGTCGGCGTCGCCATCCTTGGTTTTCTCCTCCAATGTGGGCTTGTCTACGGAACTTGGATCTTCTTGATCGCAAAGATCCGTCCCCAGGCATTCTGGCGCGAGGCGCGCGAACCCGTACTCTATGCAGGCGGAGTCAACTCAAGCCTCGCCACGTTACCTCTGACCCTGACCGCTCTAAAACGACTCGGCGTCTCCGATCGCTCCGCCTCGCTTGGCGCCGGCGTGGCGACGAATTTGAACAACGACGGCATCGTGCTCTACGAAGGCATGGCGATTTTCTTTGTCGCGTTCACTTCGGGTATCCCGATGGAACCAGTGCAGATGATCGTCGCCGCCCTCGCGTGCATTATCGCATCGATGGGAATCACGGGCATTCCCGAGGCCGGTTTCATTTCGCTCTCGGTCGTCATCGGGACTCTCGGACTCCCGCTTGAACTTTTGCCCCTGCTTCTTTCCGTCGACTGGATCTTGGGCCGCTTTCGCTCGATGGTGAACGTCCTGAGCGACATGACCCTTTCGATCGCGATGGATGTAACTGAACCGACGATGAAAAACCTGCAGCGAGACGTCTAAAGGCTTGAAACCGCGCCCGCTTTCCGCTTCAATCCCGGCATGTCGATTACTGCCGCCCGCCTTGGTTCGTCCCCCCTGATGTTGGATTGGTCCCACCTTCTTCGCCCGGCGAAGTCCCTCTCGGGATCCTCCGCCGCGGGCGAGGCGTTCTTTTCCACCTGGGGAAAACTGAAAGCCCGCTACGCTTCAGGAGAAGTCGGTTTCTACGATTCGGTGATCGACCCCAAAATATCCGAGATCGACGCCTCGGAAAAACTGGCGCGCGAAATCTTGGCGTCCGGAAAATTCCGAGATGCGGTATTTTTGGGAATCGGCGGCTCAAGCCTAGGACCGATCTCGCTCCTCTCCG
>CAZAKW010000197.1:0-5647 GCA_964485835.1 uncultured Bacteriovoracaceae bacterium | reverse complement strand
GTGCCCGCGAATCGCCCACGCTTACCGCCGATAGGGATCGCCGACGCCGCCTTCAAAAAGCTTTCCAAGAACCTCACGTGAATCTTTTTTCAGAATGTCCGCGACTAGATCGATTCGTGGACAGCCCACCATGTGTACGTTCTTCGGATCCTCACCTAGCTTAACGATCCGCTCGGCGGCTTCTCGACTCGCAGGGAAATGGATATGCGCGAATTTTGTGACCGCATGTCGGATACTTTCATCAATGGTTCCGCTAACCTCGCCTCCCATGGTATGGGCGACTACGATATTCATGTAAGCAGCGGCTAATGTGGTCGCCATCGTTTCGAAACGATCGCCTACCGTTAGTACGACGTCAGGTCTCAACTTCTCGAAAATGGTCGGGAGTTCCATGAGTCCGACACCCGTGGATTTCGCCATCGTCGCTGGAGTTTCTCCTTCGATAAGCATGTAAAGTTTTGCAGCGATGACGAATCCGTCCCGTTCAATCAAGTCCACCACCGAGCCATAACGATCCAACAAGGCGGAAGCCCCGACAACGAGTTGTAGCTCGAGTTGAGGATGCGTTTGAATCGCGCGCATCGCGGATTTGATGCTGCTATAGTTCGCCCGGGATCCGACGACGATGCAGATTTTTTTGCTCAAGCTAAATCCCCTTCCTCGATGAGGTGGTCGCCAGGTAGCGCCCGTCGAATCTTGCGACCGATCAGTCGAGCGTAGTCTGCTGCTCGGATGCCGGTTCCAGGCTTCTTAAAAGCCAGGTGCCCTTTGGTCAGTACGGTTCCTTCGTCGATCGGTGCGCGAGTGACCACGCTTTTTTCGAAAATTTGCTTCATCTCCCGATAGGAATCGGAGCTGTTCTTATCGACGGGATTTCCCAGCATCCTCCAAATTTCCTTCAAGCCGGAAGAAAGGATTCTAAATTCGTCGGGTTCCATCGAATGCTTTGCATCACTGCCATACATCAGTCGGGAGAAAGTGAAGTGCTTTTCTATGACCGTCGCGCCCAGTGCGGCGGCCGCAAACGGGGCAGCATAACCTAACGTATGGTCAGAGAACCCGACCTTTAAGCCATATCGAGCTTTCATCTCGCCGATTACATTCAAGCCAACGGCCTCAGGCGCGCAGGGATATGCGGAAGAACATTGGAGAATGGTGATGTCGCTGGAGCCTCGTAGCGCCTCTATCGCCGCATCGAGATCTTTCCAGTCGCTCATTCCCGAAGAAAGTAAACAAGGTTTTCCAGTCTCGGCGATACGCTCTAGAAGAGGCAAGTTGCTCACCTCGCCGGAAGGTATTTTGTAGTGTGAGATGCCGACTTCTTCGAGAAGATCGACCGCTTCCAGAGAAAACGGGGAAGATAGGAATGTTACGCCACATTTCGAAGCATGGGCTGCTAGGCGTTTCCATTGGCTAATCGAGAATCCAGTTCTCCGAAAATACTCCATGCGCGGCTCATCTTGGAAGTAGGCGGGAGCGGGCGCATTGGCCAGAGTCTCGAATTCTGCGAGATGGGTTTGAAACTTTACGGCGTCGGCTCCCGCCTTGGCCGCACCTTCTATTAAATTCAGGGCATTACCGAAAGAGCCGTCGTGGACGGAACCGATTTCTGCGATAAGGATCGGGAGGATGTTTGACATTTTCGTATTCCGCCCACCATATGCGACTTTTCCGAATGCTTACAAGCGGGGGCTTCACATCAGGCGAAATAACGCGCAAAGATAGGTAGTTCTGCTCGTATTGATAAAGTTTGGATCATTATGGAAGTGGCACGAGGCATAGGAATTAGAATGCCGCTCATTGTCATGCGTAACTGGGGCACGGATCGAAATCCTCGTGGAAGAGGCTTTTACGCGCCCGAATAGGCTCGTTTGCCTTTATTTGCGATTCCTTCCGCAATTTTGAGATTCGTTTCCCGATCAGTCGTTGGACGGTAAAATGGAAAGGTATAGCTGATTACTTTCGCTTCGATCGCGGTTTTCATCACAGTATAAATGAAGGCATACCACTCGTTTTCGTTTCGATCGTAAATCGCGTCCCCGGCGCGCAAAGCTTCTGACAAAACTTTGTTCAACTCGCAAATGTCTTTCACCTTATAAACGAGTCGTGACTTGGCGTAAAAAACTTCAGAACTCACGAGAACAACGGGTTTCTTCAAGAGAAATGCTTCCCACGGCGTGGTTCCTTGAATCGCAACAACGGAAGAGCTTTTCTTTATGAGATCGTAACCATGGGTGTTCGGGTCGATAATCCTCACGCGTTCGATTTTTCGGAGCTGAGACAAGCTTTGGTAGGAGTGATCCCCCGGCACTCCAGGATGTTCTTTCAGATACAGATGGTAGCCTTCGGGCAAGCTCGCAGCTATTTCTTCAACAAGAGAGAAAGTGTTTTTCGCCCAGAAACGGTATCGAGCTCGAGTCATTCCCTCGTCCACGTAATAGAGTGGAAGATATACGAATTTTTCTTGGACCATTTGGTCATATGGAAAAAATCTTCGCGTAAATCTCCAAAGCGAACGCTGAACTAAAAATTTTCTGCTCATGCGAATCTGGGCAAGGCCAATCGGATCTTGCGAAAAGACATGTCGTCGCTCTGATGCAAGACTCGCCAAGTAGGCTCGCGGAAGTTGGTGCAAGGGCACGCCACCGTTGCGAAAACGAACGGGTCCCGTTGGAGGAGGGATGCGCCGCTCGATCATATCGTCCACTTGCGCTCTTTCGTTTGAATTCAGCTCCACAAGGCCTGGTTCCAGCTCGGTAACGAGTTCCTGCCAACATTGTTCTTCGTCGATATCAGTCAATGTGAAGTAATCGTCACTCGGGCCGCTATCAAAACGGAATAAGACCGGCGCACGTTTCTTTTTCGCCACGGCGTAAGCGGTTCGCGTAGCGAAACTCGCAGTTTCTCGGACAATGAACGCGTCTACGGGATGTGACTCAAGATACCGCTCCCAAAAGCGGAAAGCGCGTCCAATGACCTGGCATTTTTCATTTCGGTCGTTCCCGTAGAGGAGCTCTAAGTGGATATCCCCATCGATAATCGACTGAAAGCAGGGGGGGCCATAGCGTTGGTCTAGCTCTTCGAGTTCTTCAGTTGATAGAGGTTCTAAGCGCCCGTGTACCTCTGGAGAAATAAATGTGGAGTGCAGGCCATTTTTCTCTATCTCGTTATGTCCTTCGAGCAAGGTGGTTACAAAGGCCAACTCGATCCCCATTTGTCTTAGCTCGTTGGCAACATTGGGTAACCATGTATGTTCTCCACCATGTTGAATCCAAACATACGTCGACATAATACGTTACTCCAAACCTGCGGATAGACGACCTAAATTTTCACGTCTTTTACTAAGTCGGGATACTTCAGTAACCACCAACCCCCTCCAATCGAAAATGGCTTCCGTAAAGCTATTCGATTTTTTTTCTAAGGGGCCGTCCAAGACAGCACCGATTTTGTGGCCCAGATAGTTCGGCTCGTTGCGCACTCGCTGGATGTTAGCCAATTTCTAGGCTCCGACTCGTGCAACGCATCGCATGTGTCCGGACAGTTGATGAGAACGCAGATACGCCTGAAACTCCTCTGCATACTTAAATCCGTCTTCCATAAGGAATTTGAGAGCAGCGTTGTTTGTAAAATCGATCTCGCCTTCAAGATATTTTCGCTGAACCATTTGCACATCATACTGGCCCGGGGTTTCAAGGTGCACAATCTCGAAACCGTTTCGCGTCAGCAGTTCCCGAACTGCGAGTGGAGAATAGAGCCTGCTATGATCGAAGACACAGCTTGAAGATCGATCTCGCAGCACTTGCGTTTCGAAGCCCTCAATGTTGGGGGTTGAAAAAAGAAACATTCCGCCACGACGTAAATGGCGTCGAATATCTTTTAGAAACGCATCAGGGTCGATGATATGTTCAAGCACCTCAAAAGCCACGGCAGCATCCACCTGTTTGTCCAGGCAGGCCTCTGCCATCGTCGCTTGAACGGGCTTTATTTTCGGATGGGCACACTTAAAAGGCTGGGGTTCGATAATGACCACTTCTTTCACGCCGGCGAATGAGGCTAGAAATTCGGCAGTTTCCCCATTTCCGGCGCCAACTTCCAGTATTGAATCCAATGGGAAGGAGTGCGCACTGGCCATCTTTTCAACGTAAAGCGCGCGCTCCTTATACATCGATATGCGTGAGCGTTTCATTGATTCGGGCATATAGTCTCGCCAGTAGGCCCATGCGGCGCCCTTTTCCAAGTACTCGACGTACATCGCCTCTGTGAAACAGGGGTTCATAAATACCATCCTGCAGTTTTTGCAGCGATCGTAGTCGAACCCATCGGAAAGACGAAACTCCGAGCAAAGCGCGTCAGAGTGGCAAGCAGGGCAATTGGAATTAAAATAGCCCCGCTTTTTTTTAAGCAGCGCGAGACTGTCATCGCTACTCAACTTAAGAATAGTCTTTGTAAACCCCTCGTCGTGGGTGCCCGCGTAGTTCAGTTTAAGTTGCTCGGATACTTCTTCTTTTTTAGCCATCGAAACCATTTCTTTCGAAGTCCGGCGATTGAGTGGCTTCTCCGGATTTGCGTTTACTGCTGATATTTCGGTTACCCGTATACCTGTTATGTAATCAAGCGACGATTCACTGAGTATGCAGCATTATAGTCGATTGCGAAAAAATCTTAATTTTTGAATTTTGCTGGGTATTTGAGACGCCGTGCTACAAACCTTCTTTCAGGTCGAGATAATCAATCGATTTTAGTTCTGATGCCCATTCCGACCACTTTCTCAAATCTCCCTTGGCCAGAATTTCGTCGTTGGATTTTGCCTGTAGAAACAAATTCTGGTCCAAGGGGTGGCGTCCAAATTTCGGGTACGCAAAGACGGATTTAAAAGTGGTCATCTTCCAGGGGCGTAGGCAAAAGATCGTGTGCGCATGACGCTTCGCTAGGGTGATCTCCGCCCCAGTCAACGGTGGGTAGGTATGCAAAGTTCGAAGCTTGTCGAGATACTCTTTTCGAGTCGACGAATCGATTGTAAATCCAAGTCCCGAATATCGCCCCGTTCCCGCAGTAAGGATTGGGACACCGAAACAAGGAAGTTCTACACCGATGGTCCCTCTAACCGTCACTCCGTAATCGCAAAGTTCGAAAAGCGCTCGGGTGCTGATCTCGCTCGTCGGATAAATTAGTTTTACATGGTCTGGCAGTGGGCCGATTTTTTCACGGATGAGGGCGACCTCAGCGAACTCTCCAGTTACACAATCCCGGGCCCTCTTCCATGCGTTTGCAGGATGCATTTTTACTAGCCACTGGACCTGCGGGTTTGCGCAAGCGGCACGTACCGTCTCGATAAACCACTCGCCATAATCCTCAAAAAGATCTTCACCGTAGAAAAGGTTAGCATCCCAAAGCACGTGGGAAAAAATGACGGCCACTTTTCTCCGCGAGGTAATTTCCAGCATTTCACGTATCGGTTGCGAACCGATTTCCTTTTTTTCGTGCTGTTGATTACGCGATTGGAGGAACCATTTTCCGTTATAACGATTATCGAATTCTTCGGAGAGTTCCGACTCATGTCTTTCCGTCCACGGCGTTTTTACCATTTCGTTCAGGGTAATTTTAGTAGCTGAAGAAGGGTGGATACGGCGAGTCTGGGGGGTGAGAC
>CAZAKW010000196.1:0-5702 GCA_964485835.1 uncultured Bacteriovoracaceae bacterium | reverse complement strand
TTAAAACTCGATAAAACCGTCACGTCCTTGCTGGCGGGGGCCGGCGTCGTCGGTCTGGCCATCGGTTTCGCGTTTCAGGAAATCGCCTCAAACTTCATCGCGGGCATCTTGATCGCCTTCCGGAAGCCCTTTCAAGAAGGCGATCTCGTCAAGGTGCGGGACCACGAGGGAACGATTGTTGGGATCGATTTACGGACAACCCGCATCCGCACGCCCGAAGGCTTGGAAGTGATCATGCCAAACAAAGACATGTTCACCCAACCCGTCGTTAACTTCACATCGACCGAGGATCGACGAGTCGATCTCAAAGTCGGCGTTGGTTATTCCGAAAATCTCAAGGCGGTGCGGGAAATCGCGATTGCCGCCGTCCAAGATGTCCCGCATCGGATGGAGAACCGAAACATCGAATTCTTCTATACCGACTTCGACGACAGCTCGATTAATTTCGTCGTGCGCATCTGGACTTCGCCATCTACTCAAAAGACTTACCTCGAAGCCAAGAGCGAGGCGATCATCCGGATCAAAGAAGCTTTTGATCGCGAGGAAATCACGATTCCGTTTCCGATACGCGCGCTCGACATTCGGCAACAAGACGTCCAACTTAACTTTGAGGCGAGTGGTGAACGACCCGACACTCGGCAACGCCGCGGCCCCGAACCGCGATCACCTGAAAAATCAAATCCTTGAATTCGACCTGATCGCCGATCTGGGCGGGTCGCTCAAGTTCCGCCAGGACCAGCCCGCTCACCGTATCGACGGTCTCGTGTTCAAGATCGATTTCGAGTTCTTCGGCAAGTTGATCCAAACGCACCGTACCGCGAACGACAAGCTCGGTCGGCGACTCGCGATGGATCTCCGGGCGCTCGCCCACGTCCTCGCTGATCTCACCAATCACTTCCTCAAAAAGATCCTCGACCGTCACCAAACCCGCCGTGCCTCCGTGTTCGTCCATCACCACCGTTAGCTGGGAGCGCGACGTGCGCATCGCCCGCAGGACGCTCTCCAGGCTTGAAGAGGCTGGCACGAAGGGAACGGCACGAATCACGTCGACGGGTACGCCTTGGCCAGTGCGAAGCCGTCGTAAAAGGTCCTTCACGTGGACGAATCCGATTACGCGATCGAGATCGCCTTCGTAAACCAAGTAACGCGTGTGCGGTTTTTGCCGCAAAAGAATCTGGATCTCCTCACCCGAGAGATCAATGGCGATCCCGACGATCTGGGTCCTCGGAACCATCACTTCGCCAGCGGTCAACTCGCCAAACTCCAGCAGTTCCCGCAACACGTCGGCCGATTCCTTACCCAATTCCCCTCCCACTTCGCTTTCGTCTACGATGTAGGAAAGTTCTTCCGGCGATCGATGGTGGTCGGAAACTTCTCGTCGAGTGATTCCGCAAAGGCGGAGTAGTCCGTTTCCGGTCGCGTTCAATACCAGGACGAGCGGATAAACGAACCACTGGAACACGAGCATGATCGGAACGATCCACTTCACAAGCCGTTGCGGGGATTGGAGCGCGAGTGACTTCGGCACCATCTCGCCGAGCACGATATGCAAGTAGGTCAGGGCCGCGACTGCGACCACGCTGGCCGCCGAATGCGCCGCGATCCCGTGCGCATCGCTCCAACCGTGGCGAAGAAACGCCTCGCCCAACCACTTCGCCAGGCTGTGTTCGCCATACATTCCGAGGCCGAGGCTCGCGAGTGTAATGCCGAGCTGGGCCGTCGCGATAAACTGGTCTTGCCGACGGGAATCGCTCTGGACCGTGAGGACCCGCCGCGCGAGAAGATGGCCTTCGGCGGCTTCTTTCTCGATTAAGGTGCGAGGGGCTCCGATCAGGGCGAATTCGGCGGCGACGAAGAATCCGTTCAGCGCCACGAGAAATAAAACGACCGCGAAAGGAAGTAGCACCGCGCTCATGACTGGGTTTCCTCAACGGCGAGTTTCCGCGGACGGACCAGGATGCTCTCGATCGAAAGGGCGTTCACCCGTTCAACTTCGACTTCCACCCCTTCGATGGTGAAGTTCTCGCCGACCGCCGGCAGCGTCCCGCATTCCTCGAGAATTCGACCTGCGACGGTGATCGCGTTTTCCGATCGCCACTCTTTACCGATCCACTGCGCGGCTTCGTCGAGACGTAAAAGGCCGGGAAGACTAATCCTGCCGTCGGAATGCCGCGCGATCAGGGTATCGGGATCCATCCGGCTTTTTTCGTGGATATCTCCCATCAACTCGTCAAGCACGTCGGAAATCCCGACGACCCCGACCGGGGTTCCGAATTCGTCGATGACGATTGCAAGTTGCTTGTGTTCAAGTCGCATGATCGACAGCAAATCGTCCGCCGTCATTCCGTCGTGGACCACGAGCGGTTTACGCACGACTTTTCGTAGATCGAATTTCTTATTCGGGTCGAGCGCGAGGCGCGCGACGTCCCTTGCGTGGGCGATGCCGACGATCCGATCGGGTCCCCCTTGATAGACAGGCCAGCGCGTGTAGGGGTTATCCCCCATTTCGCTGAGAACCGTTTCCAAGGGGGAATCGATGTCGAGCGCCTTCATTTGGGCGCGGGGGACCATGATCTCAGCGACTTTTCGCTCTTCGAGTTGCAACGCTTGAGAAAGCCGCTCATGCTCTATTTTTTCGATCAAACCGCCTTCACGACTTTCCGAGAATAACATCGCCATCTCGGCCGCTGAATGCACATGGCGATGGGCCGTTTGCGGAACTCGGAGCAGACGTAAAAAGAGCATCCCGCTTCCGTTGAGCACGACGATGAAAGGATGCAGAATCTTCAACGACCAGATCATCGGCCTCGCAAGTGCGAGAACGACGTTTGCCGGAGCTTGGAGCGCCAGTGACTTTGGGAGAAGTTCGCCCAGCACCATTTGAAAGGCGGTCAATCCGATCAAGACGGCGACCGCGGCCGCACCTTCAGCGGCTTCAATCTCCATTCCATTGAAACGAACGAAAAGCGGCGCGAACCAATCCGAAAGGACGTCCTGGCCATACGCTCCAAGGATCAAGCTCGAGAGCGTGATACCGACTTGGCACGCGGCGACGTAGCGATCCAAAGAGTGCGAATCGGAAAGAATCGGGAGTAATTTTTTCGCGGCCGCACTTCCCTCGTCGGCAAGCTGCTGGAGACGAGGCTTGGAAACGCTTACGGCCGCGAATTCAGCGGCGACGTAAAGGGCATTGAAAAGAATGAGGACAAGGAGAATCAAAATCGAAATCATCGTGGTCCTCGGGCAACGACTTCGATAGTGAGTGAACTCGGGTCAGGCTCCGCGTCTGCATCCATGGGTAGATCTCGAACATTCCCATTGCCCCCCCGCTTTTGCAACTCCCTAGCGGTTTGAATGCCCTTAATCGTGATTAACCGATACGCATCGGGTCGCGCACGCATCCTGGCGAGTATAAGGAGAGAGGCCTCCGTTATTTCCTGCGTACTTTGGGTTCGCTTTGCCGACGACGAAGAGCTCCCGGAGTTGTCGGGTTTCCTCCGAATAAAGCCGATCAATTTCGGCCAAGTGACGGAAACCATGGTCGCCCCAGGCTTGATCGAAGGCTTTCTTTTCCCCAGGCGATAAGCCCGCCCCCATCCGCTTAAGGATTTCGGAAAAGGAACGCTTCGTGAATACGGCGGGAACCGTCCCGGTGGCAGCCCCAAAGACGTAACGGCATTCAAAGCGCTGGGCGCTCGTAAGTTCGTCTCGGGCCGCGGCCAAGAATTCTACGATCAAAGGACGCCCCAACTCGCGCTCTAAGGTGAAAAAGAACGACGTCAGCGGCAGCGCGAACTCGTGCAGGCCGCACCCCTCCAACGTCCAGACGCCTTTCACTTTTCGAAGGCAATCCTTGGGATCGAACGGAGCGGCGAGATCGTGGGGCGTACGCTTCCACACTTCGATCCCCATCGATCGAAGCAACTCAAAATGAGCCTCCTCTTCGGCCGGCGACTCGTAATCCGCTTCTGCACAAAGCGCGCGCGCTTGGGCGGTCAAATCCCGCGGGGAAAGCGACGCGCAGCACGTCCGAAGCCGGGCGACGTGGGCGCCCGAATCGAATACTCCGCGCGACTCGTTCAGCGAGCGAAGCGGGCTTAGGTCGCGCATCACCCTCAAACACCCCGGCAGTCCCGCGTCTTCGATCGTAAAAACCGGGTCGTTATGGACGACGAGCGAGACGAGATCGGGAAAAGCTTCGGAAATAAAAGGGTGGGCTTCAAGCCCCGCAAGCACCGTCGACAAAGGCGTGGGTCGGTAGCTCAAGAGATGGATCAGCTCGTGCGCGTAAATCTTGGACGACCAACTTTTCAGATCCCAATCCTCAAACGCCGTCATCTGAATCGCTTCGCCATTCGCGAACGCGGTAGACCGCATCGACCCGGAAGGATGTCTGGAAAAAAGGACGGAAACTCCGGGGCGATAAAGTGCCTTCGCTGGAAACCCAAGCGTTCGCGCGACGTCCCGATGGATCACGCCCATTGAGGAAATCAGGTTCTTTATCAAAAGCGGAACGGAGGATGCGGTCACGGCACAAAAATCAACATTCGAGGTTACGCTGTCGAATCCCGAAAACTTCACCGAGCTTAAATAGTTCTTCGCACAGAGATTTTCTTCCCGAGATTCAGCCCAGGCCCCCTGGTCCCCGCCCACCGCCAGAGAGACGACCGAAACGGCAAAAAGGAAGAGGCTGGATCGTCCCATTTGGCGAAGCCGATTTCGCACGATTCTGTCCATCGCCACCTTATGCTCGGCGCGTTAGCATCCGTCAAGCACTCAACCCATGATTAAACCATTCCTCACAAAATACAGGCCCTTTTATGGGGCAAAATTCCCCGGCATCTGTGAGCGACAATTTTGCATTATCGAAGGTACGCGTAAATCGCGGCTTGCCTTACAAACTTTTAAACGACGAAACGAGGTCTGGAAATGCCAACTCAACCCTCTGATCGGATTCGTATGAATTCAGAGAAGATCATGGCGCGCTGGGAACAACGCGCCACCAACGAAGTACTTGCAGCCCTAGGTCTTGAGTCGTTAGCTCTGCGGAATTCCCTTCCCGAGCTGCTTTCCCAAATTGCGGATGCTCTATCGACGACGATTGACCGCTCCGAAGCCCGCGCGCGCGACGACCGAGCCGAAAGTCTGCGCACCGGCCGAAAACACGGTCATGAACGCGCGAGCAGCGCGAACTACACGATGGACCAGATGATTTTCGAATATCACATTCTCCGCCAAGTCATTTTCGACGTCATGGACGAGGAGAAACCGCTCTCGCCGACCGAACGGGAGACCATCGTGTGCGTAATCGAACAAGCGGTGAACGATGCCGCCACGCAATTCAGCGATACGCTACGCGGGATCAACGAACGCCTCGCTTCGACGGTTACCCACGATTTGAAAGGGCCGATTTCTTCGACCAAGATCAGCGCGCAAATGCTGCTTCGTCGCGCGAACGACGCCACCTATTGCGCCCAAATCGGAAACCGGATCTCCAAAAATATGGATCGACTCGATTCGATGTTAAACGACCTGCTGGATGCAGGGATGATGCGCGCGGGTGAGAAAATTAAGCTCCGCTTGGAGGACTGTGATCTTGACGTACTTCTGCGAGAACTCGTGGACGAGTTCAACGACCTCCATGGAAATCGGTTCAAACTGATTTCGGATGGCTCGACGCTCGGACATTGGGATCGGAATGG
>CAZAKW010000195.1:0-5758 GCA_964485835.1 uncultured Bacteriovoracaceae bacterium | reverse complement strand
CCAAAGCTTATTCGCGAACGCACGGTAACCTTCGACGCGATCGACGGATAACTTGATATCGCGTCCCTGCCCGGCCATCGACGCCAAGGTAAAGCGCAGCGGATCGGCTCCGTGCTCATCAATCAGCACGAGCGGATCGATCACGTTGCCTTTGGACTTCGACATCTTCTCGCCTTTTTCGTCGCGCACCATCGCGTGCATGTAGACTTTGCGGAAGGGAACGTCGCCGACGAAGTGGATCCCCATCATGATCATCCGGGCGACCCAGAAGAAAATAATATCAAAGCCCGTCTCTAAAACCGCCGTCGGATAGAACGTCGACAATGCTTTGGTTTTATCCGGCCACCCGAGCGTCGAAAACGGCCAAAGCGCGGAAGAGAACCAGGTATCCAGGACGTCCTCGTCGCGTTTGAGCTTGCCCGAGCCGCATTTTGAACACCGAGAAACGTCTTCGCGGGAAACCGTCGTCGCTTCGCAATCGCCGCAGTACCAAGCCGGGATCTGGTGCCCCCACCAGAGCTGCCGCGAGATGCACCAATCGCGGATGTTCTCCATCCACTCGAAATAAGTTTTTTCCCAGGTCTTGGGCGAAAACTCGATTTTCCCCGAGCGGACCACGTCGATCGCCGGTTTGGCGAGCGGTCCGACCTTTACGAACCATTGTTTGGAAATCACCGGCTCGACGACCTCGCCGTAGCGCTCGGAGAGTCCGACTTTATGGGTGTGCGGCTCGACTTTTTCAAGCAGCCCGGCCGCGTTCAGTCCTTCAATGATTTTTTCTCGGGCCTCGGCGAACTTCAGTCCGGCGAAAGACCCGCCTTCAAGCGTGATCTTGCCGTCGAGGCCCATGACTTGAATCGTCTCGAGTTTATGTTTTTGTCCAAGATCGTAGTCGTTAAAGTCGTGTGCCGGCGTCACTTTCAAAGCGCCCGTGCCGAATTCACGATCGACATACTCGTCGGTAATCACCGGAAGTTTGCGCCCAACCAGGGGAAGTACCGCCATTTTTCCATGGATATGGGTATACCGTTCGTCGGCGGGATGGACGGCTACGGCCGTATCGCCGAGCAACGTTTCCGGCCGAGTCGTCGCGATCACCAGCACCGTCGGGTCGCCGGTCGCGGGATCCTTCACCGGAGTTCCGTCTTTTTCAACAATCGCGTAGCGCAGGTGCCAGAGGTGGCCTTTGCGTTCGGTCGGAATCACTTCAAGATCCGAGAGCGCGCTCTGCGAGCGTACGCACCAGTTGATAATCCGGTCGCCTCGGTAGATCAGACCCTCTTCGTAAAGCCGTACGAAAACTTCGCGCACGGCCTTGGACAATCCCTCGTCGAGGGTGAAACGCTCGCGTGACCAATCCAGCGCCGCGCCCATCCGCTTCATCTGTCCGGTGATCCCGGAGTGGTGGTCTTCTTTCCATTTCCAAACGCGTTCAAGAAATTTCTCGCGCCCCAGATCGTGGCGGGTCAAGGGACGACCCGTGGGACCTTTGCCTTCTTTGGCGATTTGTTTCTCAACTTGGGTTTGGGTCGCGATCCCCGCGTGGTCGGTACCCGGCACCCAAAGCGCGTTATCCCCGTGCATCCGCCGCCAGCGAATCAAGATGTCTTCCAAAGTCAGCATCACGGCGTGTCCCATGTGGAGCACACCCGTCACGTTCGGCGGGGGAAGCGCGATCGAATACGATTTCTGCCCCGGGGCTGGGGTGTCTTCGGCGACGAAACACTCGTTTTTCAACCAAAAGTCGTAGCGCTTCGATTCGAAAGCCGCCGGTTCGTAGCTTTTACCCAAAGTCGACATGGATTTCCTTCAACCGATGCTCGATTCGGCGGATGCCGAACCAAGATTTACTTGTTCTGCCGAGGCCGAACCTAGTTTTAGTGGTGATGGCCGCCTTCGCCGTGGACATGTCCGTGCTGCTTTTCTTCTTCGGTCGCATCGCGCATCGAAATGATTTCGACGGCGAAATGGAGCGTCTGGCCCGCGAGCGGGTGGTTTCCGTCGATCGTGATAGTATCGCCGTCGATGCCGGTGATGGTGAACACCATCCCTTGGCCCTCGGGGCTGTGGGCTTGAAACTGCATTCCGGCTTTGATGTCGGTGACGCCGGGGAATTGCGATTTCGTCACGCTCATTTTTAATCCGTCGTGGACGGGCCCGTAACCTTCGTCCGGAGCGACTTTCACTTCTTT
Organism: uncultured Bacteriovoracaceae bacterium; assembly: GCA_964485835.1. Classification (GTDB taxonomy): domain Bacteria; phylum Bdellovibrionota; class UBA1018; order UBA1018; family UBA1018; genus JACMQW01. Next base: position 3,566 of record CAZAKW010000195.1, on the reverse strand, counting down.
TTTATCGCCGATTTTAAGTCCCTCAAGCGCGGACTCGAGGCCGGGAACGATCTGGCTTTCATCGTGCATATAGAGAAAAGGATCCTGCACGGAGGACTGGTCGAGGATTTCCCCCGCGTCGTTACGGAGGCTATAGACCATCCCTACTACTTTGCCGGCGGCGATCGTCTCGGACATCACTTTCTCCTTCGATATGGGGTTGCGATTACTCGAAAATCTATATCAGAAAAAGTGTCGAGAAGCGCCCCATCCCATCGATCCGGGGCGCTTCTCGAAAACCCAATTTGGAGTTCTGTGAGAGATTGCGACCGTGGGTTCAGCAGCCGCACCCTCTTCATATCGCACCGCGTCGTTAGAAGATTGTTCTACCGGTGACGAAGCCGACGGATTCTGTCACCTTGAAAGCAGGAGCCTGATAACCCGGATATGGCCTTAGAACACGACAAACAAGCGAAGTTCGAAGCGGTTGCCAAAGCGATTTTTGCCATCTTGATCCGGGGCGGCGTAGAGAATCTATCCCATACCCGAGTGGCCAAGATCTCCAAGGTAAGCCGCGCGTGGATTTATAAATATATCGGAAAAAACTCGGACCAACTCGTCGCCTATAGTCTCGACGCTATTGGTAAAGAGTTCGCGAAAATCGACAGCTTACTCGATCAAAAGAACTCGGAAGACGTGCGTAGGAGCATCTTCAGAGGGACCTTCCGAATGCTGGCCGATTCGGCTGAGAACCCGGCGATGATGGCTCTTTATTATCGTTACGTCGGCACGGCTAATCCGATTGGCCGGAAAATCGCAGAACTCGAAGAGCTATATATGAGTTCGGTCCGTATGCGTTTAGAGAAATTTTTCGACCTCCCTCCGAAAGAAGCCATGGTCATAGCGGAAGTCCTACACGGTCTTCGCATGGGCCTGGCCCATCGCTATTCTTCGCTGGGTCTGCACGAAAAAGCCGGATTCGACGAAACGATTCGCGGACTTCGGCGCGTTCTCAAACATTTCGCGATCGAAGATAAAACGGCCAACGCGAAACCGGGGCGCTAAATGGGCGAATGGTACCAAGCATGGGCCACGGTGTGGCGAGAGACCCAAGTCCGCGGAAAATTCGCATTTATGCTCGCGGCGGGACTCGGATTCGCGCAGCTTGCTTGGACTCCTGACTATACGAACGATAAAACGGCGAGCGTCGAGCAGCTTGCCCGGAGTTATTCGCGAAATGGCGGAATTGCGGGAATCGATATTCCGTGTCGAACGTCAGACGGAGACCTTCAAACGAAGCAGAAGTGGGCAGAGGAATTTCCGGTCTTCCACTACGTCGCGGCGGGCCTCGCCCACGTCCTTCCGGGAGAAACCTATCGCCGGTGGACGCCAGCCCTCTTCCATCTAGGATGTTTCTTTCTCATCCTTTCTTTGGGGCGATTCGTTTTTCGTCCGGAAAACCGGTTGGAAGCGGCTTCGCTTTTCGCGCTGACGCCGATATTCGTGATCCATACGACGAAACTCATCCCCGATATCGCCACACTTTTCTTCGGTCTTCTCGCCATCCGGGTCTTTTGCACGCGCCACGCGATTTTTTCTTTTCCCCTCTTCTTTTTGGCGGGCTTGATGAAGCCACTCGCTCTAGCCCTCGTCGCCCCGTTTGCCCTGGGCTACGCCCTTTATATTGACCTGCCGGTCGCACGGCGCTGGCGGAGCGGAATGGCCGCGGGACTTTTTGTGGCCCTGGGAATTCTGGTATGGGTTTCAGTCCTTACCTATTTTGACATCGATAATCCTTTGCTCCGCGACTCGGCTTATCACGTCGAGGAAAGCGCCGGTAAGGCGTCGATCGGAATGCCCGCGACCTCCGCCCTGGGCACGTTTTCAACCGCCTACTGGTCGCGCTACTTTACATGGGTGGCCTCGCGCGGCCTATCGTGGCCACTGTTTCTACTGGCGCTGGCCGGGATCGCTAAAAATCTATTCCATTGGCGATTCGTCTCCGGAAAAGAACGAATCCTTACGGGGATGGCGCTTTTTTCGCCATTCTATTGGGCGATCGTCAAGGGGCCGCAGTACACCGGCCCGTGGTACAGCATCTACGTGATGCCCGGACTCTTCGGCGTCGCCGCACTCACTCTTTTCCGAATTCGTCACGAAGGCGCGAGATGGGGCATCTTTCTCCTAGTCGCGGCGTCTTCGATCGCAAAGATCCACTGGGATCCCTCCGCATGGACCGAATACACTCGCGGCTTCGGAACCGCCTTTTCAGGCGCGGGGGTCGGACTGGACTGCGTGATCCCGCCTATTATCCGCGGCGTTTTCTAAATCAATCTCGTCAGGGCGTTCAAAACACCGTTGGAATTCTTTCAGCATCACCGCCGCATGGAGCCCGTCGATCACTCGGTGGTCGGCAACGAAGATCAGCTTGATTCGTTTGCCGACGACGATCTGCCCGCCGCGCACGACCGGTTTTTCGCGAACCGCGCCTACCGCCATCATCATCACGTTGCGGGATTGCGGGTAAATTCGCGGAATCGCGAACTCGATATCGAGCGAACCGATACTCGTTAACATCGCGGTTCCAAATGCGTCCCTTTGAAACCCAAGCAAAGGCGACCAGACGTTAAAGACGTGCATGATCCAATCGGCGAGCGAAACGAGGGCAAAGCGGATAAAATGGGGGAAATGCCCGATATAATGTTTGATCCCTTTGAACGTCGTATCGTTGCCCGACTTCATCGCCTTCGCCCGCGGAATCAGCTCTTCCGCGATCCGAACCACGCCGGCTTCGTCGACGCTACGGATCGTATAGCCGGTCAAATCTTCTTTCCCGTCGACGCCGGGAATTCCGGAGGCGACTAAAAAGCAGATGTCGACGGTTTTACGCTGATAGAGCTGGCCGAGTCGGTAGAGGCAGTTCGTTTCCGGAAATTTACGAAAAACACGGGCGAGCGAATAACCAGCGAGATGGGTCAACGTGAGTTTCGCGGCGGTCGATGGTTGCAGCTTGGCCAGGTAAGCCAGAGCAGGCTCGGCGTCGAGTTCGAGGACGGTCACGATGCTCGAATCCCGCGTCACCTTCCACGAGGAGACCGAAATTTTTCTCCACCGCGAAAGACGCAGCGGTGCACCGAGTTCGACGTTGCGAGTAAACCATTTCATATCGTTTGCACCTACCCGTAATTCACCATGGCCATGTGCATGCACTCAAGTTTAATCTCGGACGCATGGAAACCTCTACGGAATCCAACACCGATCTAAACAACCCCTACACGCGGCGATGGATTTACCTCCTACCCGCGCTGGGAATCCTTTGGGTTTGGCTCTCGTCGCTCGCTTTCGTCCCGGTGCCATGGCCGGACGACTCCGCTTTTTATTTTCCGGCGAAAGATCTTTTTTCCTGGCCTCCGCGCTGGGTGATGATTCCGCAGGCGCCATTCGAACCGACGTATCGCGAATGGAATTTCAATACGATGCCTCTGTTTCCGATCTGGATCGGGATTCTTCGATTCTTCGGAATCGACGGAAGCCAGTCCTTAAAGCTTCTTCCCCTCTTGGGTTGGGCCACTTCCACGGGAATTCTT
>CAZAKW010000194.1:0-5790 GCA_964485835.1 uncultured Bacteriovoracaceae bacterium | reverse complement strand
GGGCCCCGTCTCGTCTGACTCGCCGGGTCCATTCAATCCGGGGATAGTCTTCTCCCATTCGAATCCGAAGGTAAGGATAACTTTTATCGTCCTTCATCCGGATATTGAACTTCGGCTTATGCTTTTTAATCAGCGTGCACTCGAGAATCAGCGCTTCGCTCTCGGTCTCCGTCAGAATCACGTCGAAACGAACCGCCCGACTCACCATCAACTCCGTCCTGGGCGTTTCGTGCGGCGAACCGTTGGAGGCGCTCTGGAAATACGTGACGAGCCGGTTCTTTAGGTTCTTCGCCTTACCGATGTACAAAATGGTCCCCGACTCGTCCTTCATAAAATAGACGCCCGGCTCCGTCGGCGCCGCACGGGCGTCGTCGAGGAGTTTCAGGCGAAGTTTTGAAGTCGTCGGGGACGGTTCTTGATTTTCCATCGGCGGATCGAAATAATAGGGGAAGTAACCCCTAAAGCGCAAATCGGGTCGACTCACTCTCGACCATTCGTCTTGCTCAGTATACGCCACCCTGCATCCCCGTGAAATAGGAGCTCCTTCCCCCATGGTCCGTGTCGCCGAACAAACTCTAGCCTACTGTGGCCAATGCAAAATGGATCTCTCCGCGACCGTCGTCGCCATGCGAGGGGACCAAGTCGTACGCGTTCAGTGCCGTACGTGCCGCGGCGAACGAGCCTACCGGGCGCCGAAAGGAATTACGGATCCCAAGCAGGCGCCTCCTCCGAAGACGACGACACGAGGAGCTAGAACGTCGACTGGCGAGCGCGTGGACCATTCCGTCGGTGCCGAATGGCGAAAGACGATGCTCGCCCACAAAGATCGTCCGGCGAATCCGTACGGTGCTCGAAACCCGATGGACGTGGGGGATAAAATCGCCCATCCCGTTTTCGGGGAAGGCATCGTGATGAAGCAAATTTATCCGAATAAGGCTGAAATCTTGTTCGAGATGGATCTGAAGATCTTGGTCACCGGCGGCCCGCGGCCCGCATGAGCATCGTCACGATTCGTGGCCTGAAGAAATCCTTCGGAAGTCATGAAATCCTCAAAGGAATCGACCTCGATATCGAGCCCGGCCAGTTGATTTGCTTCATTGGACGCTCGGGGTGTGGAAAGTCGACCCTCCTCCGATGTTTAAACGGGCTTGAGGTTTTGGACGAGGGCGAGATTTCCATCAACGGGCACGACCTCGTGGCGGCGAAAAATCCGCCCCATGGCGAGAGCTTCGCCCGCAAGGCCCAAGCCCTACGCCAACACTGTGGCATGGTTTTCCAGGATTTCCGTCTTTTCCCGCATATGTCGCTGCTCGAAAACGTCGTGCTTGCGCAAACCGTCGGCCGACAAATCCCGCGCGACGAAGCGGTAGCGATCGCGGAAAAACTCCTGGGGAAAGTCGGTCTGCTCGCCCATCGCGGAAAATTTCCGTCCCAGCTTTCGGGAGGCCAGTCACAGCGAGGAGCGATCGCCCGCGCACTCGCACTGAATCCCGCCGTGATGCTTTACGACGAACCGACGTCGGCGCTCGATCCGGAACTCGTCGACGAAGTGCTCGCCGTGATGAAGGCGCTTGACGAGGAAGGGATGACCCAACTCGTGGTAACGCACGAGATGCGGTTTGCAAGGGATGCCTCCGACTTGATCGTCTACATGGAAGACGGCGGTATCGTCGAAATCGGTTCGCCGGAGGTATTGTTTTCCAGCCCTAAAGACGACCGCACCCGCCAGTTCCTTAGGAAGTTTTTATGAAGTCCCTCCGCGTATTCGTCGCCCTTCTTACTCTCGCCGCAGCTACTCTCGGGACGTGTCCAGCCCGCGGCGAAGAGCCGCTTCGGTGGGCGGCCGATACGGAATCCGGTGCGCCCCTCGTTTTCCAAGACCCCCGCGAACCGGGAAAAATCATCGGCTTTGAACGCGAAGTGATCGAGGGCATCGCCAAACACTTGGGCCGTCCGGCAACGCTTGTGCACAACGCGTGGGACGGATTGATCCCGGGGCTCGCGCGCGGGAATTACGACGTTATCGTCAACGGGATCGAGATCACTGCGGAACGTAAACGCGAAATCCTGCTCTCGGATCCTTATTTCGTGACGTTCGAACAGCTCGCGGTCCGAAAAGACGAAATCGGGATTCAATCCCTCGAGGATTGCCGAGGGAAAAAAGTCGGAACGCTCAAGTTCTCGCTCGCCCACGAAATCTTGTCGAAATTCGGGGGGATCGAAGCGATCACGTACGAAACGGAACCCTCCGCTTACGAAGATCTTAAGAACGGTCGCACGGACGCCGTTCTGCTGGATGCCCCACTTGCAATCTACAATGCCAAACCCAATCCGGCTTTAAAGCTGGTCGGCGCTCCGATCGGGGCCGTCCTCTACGGAATCGGGATGAAACGCGAAAACGTCAAGCTCCATGCCGAGGTGAATCGCGCGATCGCGACGATGGCCAAGAATGGCGAACTTCGCCGGATTTACGAACGTTACGGGCTTTGGAATCCGCTGATGGCAGAACGTTTCGGGGATCGCGGAAAAGAAACCCTCGAGCCGCCGGCGATGTACGAGTATTTCCTGAACTCGACGAACCGCGAGCGGTCGTTCTCGGAGCGAATCCAACTCTATATCAGCTTCCTGCCGATTCTCGCTCGAGGGGCCGTAACCACCCTCGAAATTTCGTTGGTCGCGATGCTGATCGCCGTCGCCTTCGGCCTCGCCCTTGCCTTAATGAGACTTTACGGCCCCAAGCCGGTTTCCTGGCTCTCGGTAATGTATATCGAGGTGATTCGCGGAACGCCGCTTTTGATCCAGCTTTTTTTCATTTTCTACGCCCTACCCCACCTCGGCATTCGCCTCTCCCCCTTCGTCGCAGCCGTGCTCGGACTAGGGTTGAACTACGCCGCCTACGAAGCGGAAAATTACCGCGCCGGTATAGGAGGCGTTTCGAAAGCCCAATCGGAAGCGGGGCTTGCGCTTGGATTGACCCACGGCCAGACCGTTCGCCATATCGTGATTCCCCAGGCGCTTCGAATCGTCATCCCGCCGATTACCAACGACTTTATCTCGCTATTAAAAGATTCGTCGCTGGTATCGGTCATCACGATGGTCGAGCTTACGAAACTCTACGGCCAGCTGGCTTCGACCTATTACGATTTCTTAGGAACCGGGATCTTGGTCGCGGCATTCTACCTGTTACTCGGACTTCCATTCGTCCGCCTCGCTCGCTACGTCGAGGCACGATTATCCCTACGAGTCCCCGCCACTTCCCGCCCATCGAAAAACTAGAACGTCGTTCCAAACCGACCTTAAACGGCCATAACCGGGAAAAACTATTCCCCGCCACCGGTTTTCGCCCACGCTTCGACCGTGTTGAAACCTCGGCAGACTCCTCGGTGGCAGACTTTAAATTCACCCAAGCTCCCCCTGAACCGGGACGTTTCCGACGAAATCAATGCGAAATCTCCGTCCGACGCGATCGCCGCCGAAGCGCGTACGCCGGAAAAAACGCGAATCCCTTCCGCGTAAAGTCGAAGCGAGGTCGCAAGTTCGCCGTGCCCGAATGCATTTTTTTCGAGGTGGGGAATCAGGCGCCCCAACGCTTTCTCAGCTTCTTCCCTAAATCTCGAGATCATCTCAACGGAGTGTTTTTCTCCCGGTTCGAGGAGTTCGGAAAGTACAACGAAGTTGGCGATGGCGACGGCGGTCCCAGAGGGAATCGCTTGGTCGTAAAGACTCTTGGGGCGCTGGAGGAGGGCTTCGTGGTCGTCTCCTGTGAAGAAATAACCGGGATCTCCCGACGGATCGGTGAACGACTCGATTACCCGCGCCATCCAAAGCGCGGCCCATTCCTCGGCGGGCCGCGCGCCCGAAAGCGAAATTCCGAATCGGGCAATATCCAGCGCTGCCTTCGCGAGAAAAGCGTAATCGTCGAGGAATCCGTTTCCTTTCGCGATCCCCTTTTGCAACGCCACGGGAAGATCGGACGCTTTGGGATTTTCCGGCCGGAGGGGCAAATCGACGATCCGTTCGAATGCCTTCACGGCCGAAGCGCGGGCCCGCGCGGCGATCTCGGTTAGCGAGGGTTGAAGCGTTCGCTCCCCCTCCCATTCAAGAACGTGCGCGGACCAGAGGAGCCCGGAGATCGCAAGACCGTTCCAAGAGATCAGGATTTTGTCGTCTAATCCGGGCCGCGTGCGGTTTCCGCGCGCGGCAAGCATTTCCTCCTCCGCAGCGCGCAGAATCGAGCGAACTTCGCTTTCTTTCTTGTCCAGTTTCGCCGCAATCTCGGTTTCGGAATACGCCTGTCGAAGTACGGTCTTTCCGTGTTCGAAATTTCCAACCTCGGTAACGCCGTACCGGAGCAGGAACACGCGAGTCGCGTCCGAATCGATGCCGAGAATCGAAGTGATTTCATCAAGCCCGAAAACGAAGAATTTTCCCTCTTCGCCCTCCGTATCCGCATCCTGGGCCGCATAAAATCCGCCATCGGGATCTTCCATCTCCCGAAGCAGGTACTCCGTTGTTTTGCGAATCGTTTCTAAAAAAAGGGCGCGAGTATCAGGGCGCAAGATTTCCGCGCGTCCAGCGCGAATCTCCGCACGATCTCGGAGAAGAACTTCCGAATAGAGCTGAAGGAGGAGTCCGTTATCGTAGAGCATTTTTTCAAAATGCGGGACCAACCAGGTCGCATCGACCGAATAACGGTGGAATCCGCCGCCGAGTTGATCGAATACGCCTCCTTGAGCCATTTTCGTCAGCGAAAGGAGTGTCGCCGCCATCGCCGGCTCTCCGCCCATTCTCCATAAAAAAGCGAGCATCATTGAGTTCGGAAATTTCGGCGCCTCGCCGAATCCTCCTTCGTTCCAATCCAGCCCGCCCAAAACGGCTTCGCGAACCTGGCGCAAGAAAGCGAGCGTGGATTCCGCTTCGGGAGGAGAAGAGTCGGAAGCCACTTCCCCAGCCCGCTCGTTTTTCTCGCGCTTCGCGATTACGGCAGTCAACTTCTCCGCGTTTTCAAAAACCGAGGGCCGATCGTTTTGGTAAGCCTCCGAAAGAGCCTTTAAGAGTCGTGGAAATCCTGGGCGTCCCCAACGGTCTTCCGGTGGAAAGTAGGTCCCGCCGAAAAAAGGGCGCTGATCGGGCAAGAGAAATACGGTGAGGGGCCAACCGCCGCTATTCATGAGGGCTTGAGGCACGTTTTGATAGATCTGGTCCAAGTCGGGCCGCTCTTCCCGATCGACTTTGATATTCACGAAGTGGGTATTCATCAACGCCGCGATCTTCGGATCTTCAAACGACTCGTGAGCCATCACGTGGCACCAATGACAGGCTGAATAACCAATGGAGAGGAGGATGGGTTTGTCTTCACGTCGCGCTCTCTCTAAGGCTTCAGGGCCCCATGCGTACCAGTCGACCGGATTACCTTGGTGCTGTTTGAGATAAGGCGAAGATTCGAGTCCAAGGCGATTGAGCACAGGGCCATCAGAAGGAGTTTTCACTCCTTCAAGGCTCTTCCGGGGCGCCTAAAATTGCAAGTCAGCCCGCCGGATCTCCGCGGTAACCCATCGAAATTAAATGGATTTTAACTGAAATACCGGGCTGCTTTCGATTTGACGCACCGCGTTTAGGATGATATAAGTCGGCCTGGCTTTTTAACGCCTTGAGGTTCCCCTGGTAATGCTGACTTCGCACATCACAATACGACTCAAAACTGGCAGCGTGGCGCTCTTCGCCCTCGCTCTTGCGTCGTGTTCACAAAGCCCATCAAAGAGCATGATGGTCGGCGAAAGTCCCATCGAA
>CAZAKW010000193.1:0-5792 GCA_964485835.1 uncultured Bacteriovoracaceae bacterium | reverse complement strand
GACGTTTCGAAGATGCCCCCCGGTCCGATCGATCCCAAGGGACTCGGTCCTTTTATGGTGAATGCTCCCCAGGGCTACTCCTATATCGGTGCCCCGAGGGACTCGATTCTGGCTCGCGATCTCGATTTGGATGGTTTGGGGCGATTCTTGAAGGCGATCACGAGCGTGTTTAATTTCGTCGTTGTCGATTGCGGGACGGGGACCGATCCTTCGGCGATGAAGGTGATGGAGTCCGCGACGGCGATCTTCGTTGTCACGACCGCCGATGTAATCGTGATCAACCAAACCAAACGAATCCTCGGAAAAATCGCAGAGCTTCTCTTTCCTCCCGAGATGGTCCAGATCGTCGTGAATCGATATTCGCAGAACCACATCATCACGCCGCAAATCATTCAAAAGAATTTGAATCGGCCGCTTTTCGGGGTGATTCCGGAAGACTCGGCGACCTGTGAAAGCGCGCTGGCGAAAAGCACTCCGCTTTGTCTGGCGGCGCCGAATGCGGTCGTAAGCCGCGCCTACCATGACATCGTCCGGAAGATCCAACAGACCAATCTGCTGGAGAGTTTGGCGAAGCTGAAAAAACCCACGGGTGTGGCGGCCAAAATGCAGGCGCAGCTCACGGTAATCCCGGGAGGTGGCGGAGATACGAGGGACGGCGCGGCGATGCTGCGTTCCTCTTCGGGCCCGCTCGATCCTTGGACGCAGATGAAGCTTCGGATCCATAAAGCGCTCGTCGATTCGATGGACCTTAAAAAGACCGACACGAGCACTCAAGACGCCAAACAGCGCGCCGTGCTTCGTGAACGCACTCAAAAAGGGATCCTCGAGATTCTGAATAAAGAGGATGCCTCCGCACTTTTGGGAAGCCGCGAGCTCAAGGCCCAGATGGTCAAGGAGGTATTGGACGAAGCGCTCGGTCTTGGACCGCTTGAAGATTTGCTCGCCGACGACGCCGTGACCGAAATCATGGTCAATGCTCGCGAGCAAATCTACATCGAACGCAACGGCCGCCCCGAACTTTCGAAAGTCACGTTTTCAAGCGAACAACAGATGTACAACGTGATTGAACGAATCGTGACTCCTTTAGGCCGCCGCGTGGACGAAAAGGTCCCTTACGTCGATGCGCGTCTGCCCGACGGCTCGCGCGTGCACGTAATCATCCCGCCCCTGGCTCTTCGTGGCCCGACGATCACGATCCGGAAATTCCCTAAAACCAGAATCCTCTATAAGGATCTCGTAAAATTCGGATCGATGACCGAGGAGATCGCCGATTTCTTGCGAGCATGCGTCGAAGGAAAACTCAACATCGTCGTCTCCGGTGGAACCGGTTCCGGTAAGACGACGTTACTGAACGTTCTCTCGAACTTCATCCCCGTAACCGAAAGAATCATCACGGTCGAGGACTCGGCGGAGCTCCAGCTCGGACAAGACCACGTCGTGCGTTTGGAGACGCGGCCGAAAAACATCGAAGGCGAAGGCGAAGTCTCGATCCGGGATCTGATCAAGTCGTGCTTGCGGATGCGTCCCGATCGGATCGTCGTTGGGGAGTGCCGGGGCGGCGAGGCCCTTGACATGCTCCAGGCGATGAATACGGGGCATTCGGGCTCGTTGACGACGCTGCATGCGAACAATCCACGGGAATGTATCGCGCGTTTGGAGACGTTGGTGATGATGGCGGGACTGAATCTTCCGGCGAAAGCGATTAAAGAAAATATCGCCGCGGCCGTGAACGTGATTATCCAGCAAACCCGCATGTCAGACGGAACGCGTAAAGTCACTCACATTTCCGAAGTCACCGGGATGCAGGGAGACGTGATTTCGCTCCAGGATATTTTCGTCTACAAGCAGGAAGGTCTTGATAAGAAGCGGAAAATTATCGGCCGCTTCGTCCCCACGGGTTTTATTCCTAAATTCGTCGAGGACATGGAAGCGAAAGGGATGAAGATTTCACGCGGTCTTTTCGCCGCGAAGTAAACGGGATTCAAACCACGGAGAGGGGAGGACCATGTCGTGTTGACCGATCGAATCGAAATCATACTGGCGATGGCGCTCTTCTTCGTGTCGGTTGCCTATATCGCCTACCGTTATAGCGAGCGCTTTCTCGAATGGCTTCGCTTCCAATCGATCGGGACGCGCGATTATATCGTCGAGCGTTTAGCCTTGATGTTTGTCGAGGTGAATCCAAATACGGTCCTTTTCGCTCAGTTCGGCGCATCTTTCGGATTGGGACTTCTCGTCTTCCTTCTTCTGTTGCCCCAGGTTTTTCCGGCGATCCTCGTCGGTTCGGTGGTGACGATCGCGGGGTGGAAGCTGCCACGACCGATCGTCGACGCCCTCTACCGACGTCGAGTGAAAGTGTTCACTCTCCAGATGGTCGATGGGCTTAGTTTGATGTCCAACGGGATGAAGTCCGGGCTTTCCGTCGTCCAATCGATGGGATTGGTGGTTCAAGAACTGCCGGATCCGATCCGCCAGGAATTCAATTTGGTGTTGAGTGAGAATAAACTCGGGGTATCGATCGAAGAAGCTTTCAATAATCTCGCCAAACGCATCCAGTCCGACGACGTCGAGATGTTCGTCACGAGCGTGAATATCCTTAAGGAAACTGGCGGAAATTTGGCGGAAACCTTCGACACGATCACGACCACGATCCGGGAACGAATCAAGCTTGAACAAAAAATTGACGCCATGACCGCCATGGGGCGGATGCAGGGGATGATCCTTTTAGCGGTTCCCGGCGTGCTCGCGGGGTTTATTTACACCTCCGATCCAGAGTTCATGAAGCCGTTGTTTACGACGACGTTCGGCTGGATTATCATTCTAGTGGTGTTGGGCCTCGAAGTGCTCGCTTATGTGACGATCACGAGGATCGTTAAGATCGACGTCTAAGCGGAAGCGCAGTCGATCCGGGTTACCCCGGTTCTCAAGGAGAGAGTTTTCATGATTAAGTTTCCGGTACTGTTCGTCCGAGTCGCTTGCGTTCTTTCCGCCTTCGCGTTCGTCGCGGGTGCCTCCGCGAACGTAAGTATTCGCAATGGTAACTTCTTCGTGGGTTATACCGACGTGCTCTATCCGGGCGGGTACGAGCCGAAAATCGAGCGCGTGTACAACTCGAAGAGTCCCTATAACGGTTTGTTCGGGTGGGGATGGGGAAGTGATTACGAGGGTTACCTGATCGTCGAGGCCGACGGAAGCGTGCTCGTTAACGAGGCGGGCGGCGGAGCCCAGAACCGGTTCAGCCCACAAAAGTTTAATACCAGCGAACTCGACGCCGCCGTGAATACCATCGCGGAAGCCGCGAAGAGCACGGGCGCGATCGGATCGGGGACGCAGCTTACGGCGTATAAGGCGAAGTTGAAATCCAATCCCGAGTTTCGCAACGAGGAGTGGACGAAGTTTCGGGCCCAGGGAAAGGTTAAGAACCGGCAGTTGAAAGTCGGAACGAAACTCGTTTCCAATCGTTTCGCCTTCCAGTGGATCACGGTGACTAAGGCCGGTTACGTGCGAAGCACGGATACGGGCAAGGTTGAGACATTCGATGCCAACGGGCGTTTGCTGAAGGTCCAAGACAAGAACGGGAATTTCATCGCTCTCAGCTATAACCGCGACGGCAAGATCGAAAAGATCCAGGATAACCTGAACCGGAAGATGTACTTGAGTTACAACAAGCTCGGTAAAGTCGCGAAAGTGCAGGCGGAGAACAATAAGACCGCCGAGTATCGATATAACGATATCGGCGAGATGACGTATTCCAAGGATACCGAAGGGAACGTCTATACTTACAAGTACAGCTCGAACAAGCGCCACAATCTCGAAGCGATTGGTTACGGCGACAAAACCTCCCAGCAGATCAGCTACTACGACAAGAGCAAATTCGAGAACGTAAAGAGCGTGAAAGACCGTGACGGGACCCTTACCGAGTATGGTTACGACAAAGTCGCGGGTGAAAAGAACAGCCTTAAAGTCAGCGTTACCGTGAAGAGCGCCGAAAAGCGCCCGGTATCTTCCAGCGTCTACGAATATGTCTTCCGCAATAAGCCAAACGGCGAAGAGTGGACCTATAAAATGGTCAGCACGCTCGACGGGCTCAGGACGGAAACCGTTTACAACGAATGTTGCGGATTGCCGATCTTCATCAAACGTGGAGCCGACGAAACGACCTTCGCTTACGATACGAAGGGCCGCGTGACCAAGAAGACGACTCCAAACGAAGTGACCGAGCTCAACTACGACCAAAAGGTCGGTAAAGTAAATCGGGTCGTAAAATACCAAAAAGGCAAAAAGAAGAAAGCCGATTGGTCGACTTTCCAATACGACCCTCGCGGGAATCTCGTCGTGGCGAAAAATTCCGCGAAGGCGAATGTGAAGTTGTTCTACGATCCCCAGGGCCGTATCAAATCGATGCTGGATCAGAATCGTCGGCAGATCAATTTCAAGTACAACGAAAACTCCAAGCCCGTTCAGATCTCGGATCCGAAGATGGGTTCCATTGTTGTTACTTACACGAATAGCGGCGAAGTGAAGAAAGTAGATTCAAGCGGCGGTCGGAAGATCGCGCTTGCGGTAACCTCTGCGTTCCAGAACTTGCTTGAAATCATCCGGCCGGCGGGCGTGACGTTATCCTTTTAGGGGCGAATCATGAAATCTTTGAAACCGATGTTTGGGTTGGCAGTGCTAGTGGTTCTTGGCTTGAGTGGGGCGACTTTCGCCGCCGGCGTGGGGATGATGGCGGCAGAGGATATCGGGTGCGATAAAGAGTCGACCATCGTGGAGCCGACCCTCTCTTACGAAGAAGTGACGCTGCCGGCGGGCATAAAGCCGCCAGTTGATCCTGCCCAAATATCGGGCGAAGCGACCTAGTATTTCCCGACTAGCCTAGCTTTCGTATGATTCGGCTAACGAAGCTTCGCTCGCTGGACTTGGAACGGGGATATGGCGGACCCGCCTTCGTCAGCGCAGCCAGTGGGCTTGCTCTGGACGAGGAATGGATCTACGTCGTCGCCGACGACGAGAGTGGATTAGCGATCTTTGAACGAACAGCGGCGTGTTCCGGAGTTTGGCGACCCTTGCTCCCGAACGATCTGCCGCTAGAACATGCGGCGCGGAAGCGTGAAAAACCGGATTGGGAATGTCTGGTGGAAATCGAGCGCGAGAACGACACGGTCGTTCTGGTTGCTATTCCGTCCGGATCGCGCCCGAATCGGACCCAGGGGGTTCGTGTAGAAATCGGGGGTGACCAAATCCTTTCGAATCGATTGATTGATTTCTCTCCTCTTTTCGAGCACCTCACCAAATCGATCGCCCAATTGAATATCGAAGGTGCCGTCGCAAGCGGTGAGGATCTGTTGTTGTTTCATCGGGGGAACGGGTCGGGATCGGTGAACGAGTTGATTCGCTTGGACCGCGCGGCTTTTTCTGAGCAAGTTATGCAAGGTTCGGTTTCTTCGACCGCAATCAAGAGCCGACGAACCTTCGAGCTGGGAGAACGTGCTGGGGTCCCTTTGACTTTTACGGACGCCGCGAGTGATCCCCGTGGAGCCATTTGGTTTTTGGCCACCGCCGAGGCCGGTGGCTCCACTTACGACGACGGCGAGGTGGGGGAATCGGTGCTTGGGCGATTCGACGCGAACTTACGTACCGTAGAAACGATGGTCCGGCTTGCACTCCCTCACAAGCCGGAGGGACTAGTGTTTGACCCGAAGGTGCCCGGACGGTTTTACGTCGTCACCGACGCCGATGATCGTAACGTGCCTTCGGTTCTTTATGTGGGCGACTTCGTCGAGCATCCTTGA
>CAZAKW010000192.1:3210-5800 GCA_964485835.1 uncultured Bacteriovoracaceae bacterium | reverse complement strand
CCCGCGGTTCCATCCGGATTCTGGGTTGATTTCAGAATTCGAATCGCTCGGTTTCCAGTACTGGGTAGGCAAGTTCCAAGAAAGTACACGGAATCGTCTTCGTCAAACGCCAGTGCTCCGCCGTACCACGCGACGTCGTTTGGAGTGGCGGTCGCGCTGACATTGGCAGTGGGTGGACCGAAAAAGCGTTTGGCGATATTCTCGGCGAAATCGATTTGCCAGATCCCGGAAGCCGGATCCTGAAGATAGAAAAGACCTTTCGAATCGAAGGTTAATTTGTAGGCTGTAGACAGCGGGATGAAAATCGGAGACGGCAGGGGCCCGCCATCGACGAGATTCGAAGTCCCGTTTCTAACGACGGTGGACACGATTCCCGTGCGGGCATCAAGTTTTCGGATCGCCAAGGGAGAGACGTCGTACGCGTAAAGATCGTTCGTCGTGGGATTAATCGCGATCAAAGCCGTGGCGCCGCCCTGAATACGGGCGCCAAGGCCGGATCCGCCATCCCCGTTTTCGATCGATCCGGCATAGATGTTCCAATTCGGGATGTTAAACGCATCCGAAACGGTCACCGGGCTTGTATTGCCGGCGCGATCTCTCGCGCGGATTTTCAGCCGAAAGTAGCCCGACGACGGAGCGGATATCGTAAGCGTTCCGGTATAGGTCGTCAGATTCGGCGCGATCCCGCCGACCCAGGTCCGATTGGCATCGGCCGTAGAATCGAGTCCTGAGACATGATCCAACCACTCGGCATTATCCACCGTCTGGGAAATTTCAATCGGGTTCGGATCGAGCGCCTCGACGTCGGTGATCGTATAATCGATCTGTACGGTTTCGCCCGAGAGGAATGTCGAGGTTCCAAATCGAGGACCCGCGGTGGCGTTGGTGATTGCAAGCGCCGTGATCTTGGGAGGATTTCCTACTTCGTAAACGATGGTGTCGAAATTTACGTTGGCGGTTTCAGGAGTGGCGCCTGCGATCACCGTCGTGTTGCCCGCCGGGTCCCGCGCCCAAACGCAAATCTTCTTGGTCCCATCGACCGGCGAAAAGGCCAAAGGATAGTTAACGGCCGCGCCCGGAGTCGCGGGCGCATACGTCTGCCAGGTCCGACCGCTATTATGGATTTCGCAGGCGTCGGAGGAGGGAACGACGAGTTTCACCGCGACGGTAAACGCGCTCGCGAAGTCGTCGGTCGCTTTCACGCGGACGCTCGCGGTCGGCGTTCCGACGTAGGTATCACCCACGGAATCTGCCGCGGAGGAAGGATTGATCACGACTTGTACGAGCGTAGGTATTCCGGTGTCGATGCTTAACGAAAGCGACTGCGCCGCGCTTCGATTGGCATGGGCGGAACTGGAATCTCTCGCCCAGACGTAAAGCGTTTTTGCTCCCGAACTCGTATCGGTAAACGTGTAAGAAAAGGCCCCGGCGGTGGTTACGCAGGAGACCCAACCGGCGTCACCGACGGCGGGAGCCGTAGCGCTTTCGGAAAGATAGAGCGCTTGGCGATCGGCACAAGACGCGGCGGTAAAAGTAAAAGTCGGGATATTTGAACTATTCGACCCAACCGCCGTCAGCACGGGTGCACTGGGCTCGCTATTGTCGAACGTGAGCGTCGCGGTGTTCGCCGAAGCCGCCACGTTTCCGGCCGAGTCTTTCACCCATGCATAAATCGTCTTCGTGCCGTCAGTCCAAGCGGCATTGGTAAACGAGAGTCCGGAGGCAGAGGTAGAGCACGCAACCCAACCCGCGTCTCCTGGCGAAGGCGCCGTCGCGGACTCGGAGAGTAGCACCCCCGCGATATCGGTACACGTTGAAGCATGGAGCAGGGCCGTGGTTTGGTTTGTGATCGATGGAGAATCAAGAACGAGGTTTGGCGGCGTGGGGGCAATCGAGTCTTTGGTGAATCCGCGCGAGGCTTGAGTCGCGGCTATCCCTCCGGCGTTTGAAAGATCAGCGTCGAGAACGATCGCGTCTTCGGCCGCCGCGGAAAGATCGACGGTAGTCGACCACGCGCCCGACGTACACGTCGCGCTCCCCGTGCCCGCGCCCGAAATCGCGACGGTGCGTCCCTCTTCGCGAGTGGAGCACGTTCCGCTTACGGCGAATGCCGCCTCGTTTGCGGTGTTTACGATGGCTCCGGCGTTGGGAGCTGTGAATGCGACAGTAGGCGGAACTTGGTCGAGCAACAGCGAAATCACGCGGGGGGCGCTGACGGTGCCTCGGACGTCTTTAGCGTAGAGATAGAGCGTCTTCGGACCGTCGCTTGTGTCCGTGAGCGGGAACGCGATATCTTGATTCGGTCCGCTCGAGCAATTGATAGAAAAGTCGCCAGCCTGTGGCGCGCCGGGACCTTCAACGAGCGCAAGCGTCGAGAAGCTCTGGCAATTGATCATCGCCGCGCCGGTTGCGAGACGAATGCCGACGGTCTGGGAAAAGACTCTGGAAACTCCGCCCGATTCAGAACTGGAGGCAAGAATGGCGAGACTAGGGACGGTCGGCGGGATCGTGTCGGTATTGATCAAAGCGAAATCCCGTTGAAGGTAGGGTTTGGTAATATCGATGGCGCCGCCCCCATCGTCCATCCCGA
>CAZAKW010000192.1:1180-3200 GCA_964485835.1 uncultured Bacteriovoracaceae bacterium | reverse complement strand
AAAGAGCGAAAGAAGGTGGGCAGGCACCGAATTCGAAGAAGGCGTGTGGGAAAAGAAGGTGGAAGTACTAACGGTGACGCCATCCAGTTTCCAGACGACGAGCGAATTGTAACCGGGATTCCAGTGGGAGAGGGTCGCTTGGTAATGGCTAGCGACGCCTTCGGGAATCGTTCGGGGCACGCTCAGCGCAAGCACCCAAGGAACGGAGTATTGAAGAAGCGCCGAAGAAAATCCAAAGAGGCCAGTGAATTCAGCGTCAAGCGCTGGATCCCCGACGAGGGCAGTGTAGGCGGATTGGATTGAGATGCTGTTTCCGGCCAAAGTGTGGAGCTTGGCGAGAAACGCGTCGATTCTCGCGGGTTCGGCCAGGCGAAGTTTCCGGCTCTGCGCGGTCTCGAGATTCGAAATCGCGGCGAGTAAGGAGCTTGATGCCATCACGTCCTGGGCATCGATTCCGGTGAGGGGGCGGGCGAACACGGCGCCGGCGACGCAGCCAGTGGCTTCGACGATAAAGCGGTCTTTGCCTGCAAGCACGGCCTCCACCAGATCTTCTTGGGTGAAAGCGTAGTAGCCGCTGGACGTCGGAGCGGTGGTGGCGAGGGCGGGGGAGATTTTTTTACCGTCTGAATCCAGTTTGTACAAAGACACAAGGACGTCGCTTGTAGAGCAAGTAGAGGCGTAGGTGGTGCCTAGGCCTTGGCTTTGGTGCTCGGAGAGCAGATCCAAGAACGGCAGCAAGTATCCGGCGATGGACACGGTGCTAAGCCCGCCGACCCGGTTGATCTTTGAACTGCAGCCGGAAAACGCGATTGTGCCGGCGAGTAAAAGCGCGATGCCCAGCATGCGCACGCCAGAGCGCATTTGCCGGAGAGGACGAGAGGAAGGCGGATTTTCGCACCCAACGAAATTCAAAATAGTCAGACCTTTCCACTAACGAACCACGGATGCCGAAGGCATCAACTCAAGGCTTGAAACCTTTAAGTTCTCTTTAGTTTCGCATACGGAAAGAGCCAAAAATAATGTGTCTTTTTCGACGCATCGACAAAAGCAGAAAGGTTTGCAGGTGCTATCGTAGGCGGTCGTGTATAAGCCGTTAGCGCGGTACTCAGTAAACGAAACGTAAGTGAATGCGCGCCGAAAATTAGCGAATTCCCACCACGTAAGCGAGCCAAACCGCCGACCCGTCTCCCTGCTCGACCTGCATATAGTCCGTCATCGTATCGTCCGTCGGCCAAAGCACGGCCGTCTCGCGAAAACCGGCTTGCTTGAGAATCTCGCGCGTTTCGCGAATCTCCCAAAGCCGCCAGTTGTACGTAAACTCGTCGTTCATCCAAAGCTTTGACCCGCGTCCGTGCGCTTTCGCAGCCTTCTCCGGGAGTTTGAAATGGATCGAGTAGTCACCGATCTTCGTCACCGAATCGCAGGCGTGTTGTTCCCACACGTATTCGACTTTGCCGATGCCGTCGATATCGATCTTTTCGCGGTCCGTTCCGGGCGTGACGAATCCGTCTCCTCCGGCCATCTCCAAAAAAAACGTTCCCTTCGGCTTAAGCGAAGCATACGCAGCCTTGGCGTAATCGAGTAGATCGCAGCGTTCGTGAAAAATATAAAAAGAAAAGTTATGCGCACCGATGATGTCGAATTTTTCTTTCGTCGGCTTACGCACGTCTTGGCGAAGATAGTCGACGCGGGACTGGGCGTCGGCCGAGAGCTTCGAGCGATTCACCCGCATCCCGTACTCTAGAGGCTCCGGATCCAGGTCAAGCCCCACGGCTCGGTGCTTCGGTGATTTTTTAACCCACGCACACGCGATCCGACCGGTCCCGCAGAAATCTTCTCGCATCGAATAGGCCTCGCGGCCCGTAAACCGGCGATGGAATTTCGGCAAATAGCGCATCTGCCACTTCTCGCTTTGGACGCAGTTTTCGTAGAGGTGGTATTTCAGGTCTACCGCGGAGCGGGCGGCGGGGATTTTCTTTTTTTTCTGAATGCGAGCCATGGTTTTTCCTCGAAGGTTTCG
>CAZAKW010000192.1:0-1170 GCA_964485835.1 uncultured Bacteriovoracaceae bacterium | reverse complement strand
GACGGTTTCGCGAAAGGGGGGGGCGCCCATTTCAGTAATTTTCCCGTGTCTACAGCACGGTGTCTTGTTTGAAAAAGAGATCGTCCCGCTCCGGGTAGTCGACGGTATAGTGGAGTCCTCGGCTTTCTTTGCGAAGCTCGGCCGACTGGACGATCAGATCGGCAACTTCGACGAGATTTCGAAGTTCGACTAAATCCCGCGTGAGCAGGTGCTTCCAATAATAACTTTTGATCTCTTCTTTGATGATCTCGAGCCGTCGGCGGGCGCGAGAAAGGCGGTGATTGGAGCGCACGATGCCGACGTAATTCCACATAATCGTGCGAATCTCGGTCCAAGTCGCCGCGATATCGATCTGCTGCTCAAGCTCGACGGCGTGGCCAACCGACCAGTTCGGCAGGCCGTTCGGGAGGATTCGCGCCGCCCGAAGCGATTCAAGTTCCTTCGAACCTTCCACCCAAGTCCGATGCGCGAAGACCACGGCTTCCAAGAGGGAGTTCGACGCCAGCCGATTCGCCCCGTGTAAACCCGTGCAGGAAACCTCGCCGATCGCATAAAGGCCCGCAATCGTGGTCCGTGCGTTTTCGTCAACGACAACTCCGCCGCAGGTGTAGTGGGCGGCCGGGACCACCGGGACAACGTCAGTGGTAATATCGATCCCGTATTTCAGGCAGGTCTCATAGATATTCGGGAAATGCGTCCGAAGTTTCTCCGCCGGGATCACGGAACAATCCAAGCCCACGTGTTTATCGCCCGTGCGTTTCATCTCCAAATCGATTCCGCGTGCGACGATGTCGCGCGGAGCAAGCGAACCTTGGGGATGGATCTTATCCATAAACGCTTCGCCGGCGAGATTTCGTAAAACCGCCCCTTCGCCGCGAAGCGCTTCGGTGATCAAAAATGTCCGCGCCGTTGGATGGTAGAGGCAAGTCGGGTGGAACTGGATAAACTCAAGGTTTGCGACCTTCGCGCCCGCGCGATACGCCATCGCGATTCCGTCGCCCGTGGTGGTATCCGGATTCGACGTATAGAGATAAACTTTCCCGGCGCCGCCCGTCGCAAGCACGGTCAAGTCCGCCGAAAGCGTTTCGACTCTACCAGTCCGGCAATTCAAGCCTTAAGCGCCTAGGGAGCGCCCCGGAGCGGCGGGCCCGTGCTTGAGTTTGCCTTCGG
>CAZAKW010000191.1:0-5834 GCA_964485835.1 uncultured Bacteriovoracaceae bacterium | reverse complement strand
GACCTCCGATCTCTCTCTTGAAGGCAGAGGCTCCCCTAGGGCCCGCGCCCCGGCCACAACCACATTGGCCCACGAAAGACGAGAGGATGGCTTCGCAGATGGACGACCGAATGGATGATCTGAACGAATCGCTGAACGAGACGGAAACCGCCAAGGAAGCCGAACAGCTTACTTTTCTGGGATCTGGCAAGGCGGCGATGGATCGCTATACGCACTGCGTTCTTTGCGGAGCCAACCTCCACTTCTCCCATCAAACCGATTTTAGCCGGAATCTTACGCAAGAAACCGCGAAATGCCCGGAATGCGGCATTCGCGTGCGCAGCGTAATGCACCGGCTCCAGTAAAAACTCTGTCACCAAACGTCTACATAGGCGAAAAGAGGGGCCATCATGCAAGATGGCCCCTCTTCTTTTTTTAAATCCTGGGAAGGTTTCCTCCCGCCGAACGCCGTCGTGATGGCGAAAGTCGTCGAGCGCACCGGCACGTCGAACCGTGATTCGGCAGTTATTTCTTGCCTGATTGAAGCGCCCGGCGTTTCGGGCGCGGACGAAAAAGCGCTCCTCGCAAAAATTCTCTCTGCGCTTTCTTTGTCCGAGGAAAGCGTTCGGATCGAAGAACGCATCGGCGAAAAGGCCCATGTGGCGCGCCTCTGTATTCGTTTTGTCTTAGATTCGGCGGATTCGGCCGGCGCCGGAGAATGGGGCACGCTCCCCGACGAATCAGGCGGTATGGTCCCTGCGCTTTCGACTTATTCGCTCTCCGCGATGCTTCGGGAGCCGGGTTTGAAAAAGCCGGTTTGGTTGCATTTGAAAGCGGCAATCGCGCGGCTTGAAAGGGAACAGCGATGAGACTAACGAAGAGAACGGCGATGAGTGGTCTCGCGACGTTTCTTTTTCTGGGCGTTTCCTGCTTTTTCGCGTCCGCATCCGCTCGGGCCGACGATCTCGTGTATCACACGCAAATTCGCGGCACGATTAACCCCGCGACCGCCGACTACTTGGAAAGCGCGATCGGGCACGCCGAACGCGCCGGCGCGACCGCAGTTGTCGTGTCGCTCGATACTCCGGGGGGGCTTGTTTCAAGCGTGAAATCGATGGCGCAAGCGATCGACCGTTCGCCGATTCCCGTCGTCGTTTATGTCGAACCCGCGGGAGCTTCCGCGACTTCCGCCGGCGCGCTTTTGATGTTGGCGGCGCATGTTTCGGCGATGACTCCGGGTTCGCATATGGGCGCGGCCCATCCCGTCGATTCTAGCGGGAAGGGAATCGAAGGCCCGATGGGGGAGAAGGTTTTGAGCGACACCGCGGCGTTCGCCGAGGGGCTTGCGGAAGTGCGTGGACGGAACCGAAATCTTGCCGCGGATATCGTACGGAAAAGCCGAAGCTTCACGGCCGCCGAAGCGAGTTCCGTCGGATTGGTCGACGTCTTGGCGGATTCTTTTCCGGCGCTCTTACGGGGGCTCGACGGACGAGTCGTGAAACTTCCCAGCGGTAAGCAAGTCAAACTCACCACGGCGAACGCAAAGGTCCACGTTTTCGAGATGAACTGGGGACAGCAGCTTCTGCATATCGTTTCCAACCCGAACATCGCGGCGATTTTGATGACGCTTGGGATGCTCCTGATCTACGTCGAGTTGAATAATCCCGGTGTCCAAATCGCGGGAATCTTAGGCGCGGTTTTCCTCGTCGTCGCGTTCATCAGCTTCCAGACCTTACCAATCCGCACCGGCGGAATCGTCCTGATCGCTCTCGGCGCAATCGCCTTAGTCGCCGAGATCTTTACGGCGACCCACGGCGCGCTGAGCGCTGGCGGAGTCCTTAGCTTCGTACTCGGATTGATTTGGATCATCGATCCCGCCCAAACCCGCTACGGCGTCAGTCCCGCCGTATGGATTCCCGCCGGGCTTTTTTTCGGCGGCGTCGTGCTTTTAGTGGGATGGTTCGCGGCACGCATCAAGAAATCGTCTGAAGAAGCGCTTCAAGCGATGAAGGGCGGCGCGCTCGGGGGATTGGCGGGATACCGCGGAACGATCGTTGAAAGCGACCATCCTGGGGGCACGCTCCTGATTCGCGGAGAGCGGTGGGATTACGCGCTCGAGGGCGATCGGCAAGTCGGCGAAGAAGTCAGACCGGGCGACGCGGTCGAGGTCGTTCGGGTCGAAGGTTTGAAAGCATACGTAAAGAAATGGAAAGGGAACTCAAATGACTGAGCTATTTTCGGGCGGTTTTTTCTTCTTAATGATCCTAGTGGGCGCTTTCTTGTTCATGAGCCTGAAGGTTCTGAACGAGTACGAACGCGGAGTCGTTTTTCGGCTCGGACGGGTGATCGGCGCGAAAGGCCCGGGGTTGATCATTCTGATTCCGATCATCGACAAGATGGGACGAATCGATTTGCGGACGGTGACGCTCGACGTTCCTCCCCAAGACGTGATTTGTAAGGACAACGTAACGATCAAGGTGAACGCCGTGGTTTATTTCCGCGTCGTGGATCCGAACCGCGCGGTGATCGAAGTCGAAAATTATTTGATGGCGACCTCGAAACTTGCGCAAACGACGCTTCGTTCGGTGCTCGGGCAAGTCGAACTCGACGAGCTTCTTTCTTCGCGCGACGTGATCAACCAGAAGCTGCAAAACATCCTGGACGCGCAGACGGAATCCTGGGGCGTTAAGGTCCTGAACGTCGAAGTGAAGCAGATCGATCTACCGAACGAAATGCAACGCGCGATGGCCCGTCAGGCCGAAGCCGAGCGTGAGCGACGTGCGAAGATCATCGCCGCCGAAGGGGAGATGCAGGCGTCGCAGAAGCTCGCCGAAGCCGCTGCGGTCATGGAGAAAAGTCCGGGCACGATGCAGCTTCGTTACCTGCAAACGATCCGCGAGATGTCGTCCGAAAAGACCTCGCACACGATCATCCCTTTGCCCGTCGATTTGATTTCGGCGTTCATGGGGAATTTGCGGGATAAACGCCCGAACTCGTAGACGTTAGTCGCGGCAGTTTTCAAGATCGGTGGTCGAGGCGCCTTCGGAGGCAGGCATGCGCGTGGCCGTACGGCATTTTTCCGCGCGGTCGGCGGTGAGATGGTCGTGCTCGGCCGTGCGGTTTTGGAAGATAAGAAATCCAAATACCAAGGCGGTCAGGAAGACGGAGAGACGAACGGCTTTACCGAGTTCGGTGCGAAACTCTTGGGAAACTTGATTGAACTTCATTTGAACTCCGAGGGGGCCCGTGGACGACTGACTTAGGATAGATGACTTCCCAATTCCGTACGATAGATCGGAAATGCCGAGTGGAGAGTTAAGGAAATTGTTTATTCGTCCCGCCGCGTCGGACGGTTCCTTTTCGTCAAAAAACCTTCGGCGGCGCACGGGCCCGATTTAGGTAAACTCTAAAAGGTGAAGCCAATACCAGGTCGCATGGAAGCGGCCCTGATCATGGCGCTGTTAACGATTGCGGGGTCTAAGGATGGGATCGCCGCGACGGCTCCGAAAATCCGAGTACGGATCGGGGATGGCGCAAAGTCGATTGCGGTTCGAGGATTCGATCTCCGCATCCATTCCGCGCATCGCCGACAAGACTTGAAACTCGCCCAATCCGCCGCCTATCGACCCGCGCCGGAGCCCGTTTCGTGGGGCGGTAGCAAACGTCCGCTTCTGGTCGCGCCTCCTCGCGAACCGGCCCAGATCAAAATGCGTCAAAGCGCGCGGAGCGATCGCCTTTCCGAGTGGAGATTTTCTTGCCCAAGCGCCGGCGTCGTCCGGGCGGTCAAGCTGGGTGTCGCCAAGGATCCTCCTATGTATTTCGCGGGCCCGATCTCGGTCGAAAGCCCGTCCGGATTCGTTTCGGTCGAGAAGCGGCCTTACCGCGAAAAGATCATGATCCATCCGATTTCCTCACGGGGAAAGTGGACCTGCGAGGCGGTCAACCACGTCGATATCGAGTCCTATCTGGACGGGCTTGTGAATTCAGAATTCTCCGCCGCTTGGGACCGCGACGCGATCGACGCGCAGGTGATCTCCGCGCGCACGTATGCGGTTTATCAGTCCAAATGGATGGCCGCAAAAAAGGGCGGCAGCCACTTCGACTTGGACTCCACGACCAAAGATCAGGTCTACGACGGGTCGTTGAAAGAAGACTATCGTTCCCGTTTAAGTTCGATCCGTACTCGGGGAATGATTCTGAAGGCATCCAAGAATGCCGCATGGCCGATCAAGGCGTATTACCACTCCACTTGCGGTGGTAGGACGGAGCTTCCTCAAGTCGTGTGGGGATCGAAATCGAGCGGTTTTAAGCGTCGGGTTCGTTGCGACCATTGTCGTGCCTCGCCGAGCTTTATTTGGGACGTTCCTCTCCATTCTCGGGAAATCGCCGGTCTGCTCACCAAAGGCGCGCGTGCGCTCGGCACGGCGGAGCGGGATAAAATTCGGAATTGGCCCGTGAGCTGGGAGCGCGAACTTGCGACGGGTACACTCTTAAGCTTGCAGGTGAGCGAGCAAAACGTGTCGGGACGCGCCGAGCGAGTCACTTCGAAGTGGCGAAGCGCGGAAGGAAAAGAGTTCACGCTCTCTTTACCTGGAACTTTATTCCGAATTTGGGTTGGGCCCAGCCGACTTAAAAGCACGGTGTTCCAGATCTTAGCCGCCGGGAACGACAGTTGGGTTCTGCGGGGACGCGGATTCGGGCATGGCGTTGGGCTTTGCCAGTGGGGCGCTAAAGTCATGGGCGAGATTGGGAAGTCCTCCCGCCAGATTCTCAAATTCTATTACCCGGACGCAGTCGTGGCGAAGGCTTGGTAAGCGGTTGGTCGTGTAGGTGTTATCCGAAAGACCAGCACGAGAAGCGAAGTGGCTTGTCTCTCACATCACAGCGGCTTCAACGGGGTCACCAATAGTCGTACACCCAGGGAGTCGAGCATCACTAACCCAAGTGGGGTGACTTGCAATTTAAGGGAACGTCTCAATGCCAAGCCCTGAAGAGATATTCCTTCCGTCGGAATGCGAACAAATCCTTCCGCGGCACGTGCGGCCCAAATGGCCGCCGACCTTCCGAGAGAGGAGCTTTCCGAACTTGCAAAATAACTCCAGCCGGTTGCTTCGTCGTAAATCGCATGGTCCCAAGCCACCGTGCCCGGGTATCCGGAGAAGGTACTGAAGTCGATAAGGTCGAAGACCTTTGCGGACCCAGCTTCCGTAGTGAGGGTGACCCGTCTGAGTCGCGGACCGTCGAATAAGAGCAGGTCACCGTTGGCGTCGGCCTGCATACCATTAATGTCTGTGAAGCGAGTTCCCAGCGCGCTTCCCCCGCTTGATCCCAGATCGTAACCTACGGCGCCAGATGCTCCGGCGACTGATTTAATATTCGTTCCATCGGATTCGAAGATCCAAAGATCTTCGGTGGCGTTGTTAATGCTCGATCCCATGAAGTAAAAGAGGTTATTGGGGAGATAGGCTCCTAGGAGGTATTCGGTATAAGATCCAGAGAAGCGAAGTATCGGATTCGATGCGCCGTTAGCCGGGGAGGTTGCTCCAAGCGCGGGGTAGGCAATTCCAGGATTTCCGCCGAGATAAAATGCGGGAGTCACGTTGGCGACTGAAAGGTTTGCTCCGTCCCAAGTTGCGGGATTCACTCTATTCCACGGAACCCGATCACCCCCAACCATAGAGCCGGCCAGCTGGGTGCCATCTGGCGAAACAGCTAGGCCATAGACCGGCCCGCTGTTTCCGATTGCGGTGGCGAATGCTGACGATATGTCGTCGATTACAGGCGAAGGTCCGGAAGTGTGGCGAAGACGGCGTAGATGCGTAGATCCGCGGACGTAGAAATAGCGATTGACGCTA
>CAZAKW010000190.1:0-5872 GCA_964485835.1 uncultured Bacteriovoracaceae bacterium | reverse complement strand
TTCACGTCGAAAGTCGACTCAATCATCTCCTGGATGTCGGTTTCCGAGTTTTATTTGTAATTGAACTCCAGGACCAAGATGACGTCCGGATTCAATCCCTTCATGATTCGGAGGCCTTCGCCGTTGTCGTAGTTTTGGCCATTCCCCGAAGAGAGGTTGGCGGCCATTACGCGGATCGGGGTCGAGTCCGTGGCAAAAGCGACGGACGAGAAGAAGGCGGCGAATCCAACCAAAGAGGTGATAAATTGCATGGCGGCCAAATACCGCAATGCGTCTATTTATTCAAGAAGGTTCGTTAGAACGTTCGCCGGATCAATTCTATGGTGATCAATCCCTGGATTCCAGCCACGAAATCGTCGGCCATCACGCCAAAACCACCGGTCCAGGCCTCGCGGGGGCGAAGTCCCCGGCCCGCCACGGTTTTCGACCAAATATCGATCGACCCTACGGGGGGGAGTTTGAAAATGTCGAAGAACCGAAAAAGTGCGAAAGCAACCACCCAAAGCCACCACTCCGATTCCTGGGAGAGCATCAACGAGGTCAGTCCAAACCCCACGACTTCGTCCATCACGATGTGTTGGTTGTCGGCGATTCCGAATAAATCTTGGAATTTCTTTCCGGCCCAGATCCCCGCGAAAAGCAGGACCGCCCAAAATCCTAACCGCGCTTCTAGCGTCAGCGGTGCGATCGCCCATGCGAGCGGAACGGCGGCAAGCGTTCCCCACGTACCGGGCATTTTCGGCAACAGCCCGGCGCCGAAAAACGTTCCGATCGTGATTGCGCTCCATGCCGGTAGTCCACGGACTTTCGGCCAATCGATTCGTTTTCGATCACTCACCCGGAGTCACCACTTCGCGCCACCGAGCGGCCATTTCTTCAGGAAGTTCCGCGGGGCGCCCTTCGCCGGACACGATCACCGATCGGACTTTCGCCGTGGCTACCGGTTGTTCGTTCTTTAGGATTCTTTGCTCGAGCACCATCGAGCTTCGGCGGTATTCGCTTAGACGAGTTTCCACCACGAGTCGGTCGCCCATAAAAGTCGGTTTGAGATACCGGATATCGATGGCGGCAATCACCGGAAAACGATCCCAATCCTTAAAGCGCTTTAAGGTGACGCCTTCCTCCGCGAGCATGTTCCACCGGGCGAATTCTAGGTAGTGAAGATAATTCGCATGGTTCACGTGCCCGAAACTATCGAGTTCGTACCCGCGGACCTCGATCTCTGTACGGTAGATCTTCATGGAGTGATCCTACCGTGTTTACGCGGCTCGTAAAGACGTCATTTTTCTTGTAACGCCTTAGATTCCCTGCGTAACTGGCTCTCGGCATGACTTCTGAACACGCAAACACAATCCGGAAATTAAACGACTTTCGGTGGGACGTGCTCGACATCATCATCGGTGGTAAGTCTTCCATCGATTCGCGCGAAGGATTTACTGTAACGAGTCACGAAGACGCGGATCGGTTTTTGATGAGTTACGGCTTTGACCTCGCGGATCCGATCGAAGCGGCAGAAGCGTTCGGCCATTTCCACGAAGCGCTTAACTTTATCCGTCGCTACTTTCTCGCGCCCGAGAATCCCGACGGACTTCGGATCGAAATCCCCCGGAAGATTCTCGAGCTTTCGAACGTTCGTGACCTGTTTCTTTTCACATCGTTCGCCTACCCGGACCAAAAGCACGATTCACAGGGCGCCCTGTTAAAGAATTGGGCCTGTAGCATCTTGAAAGTGATGCATACGATCGCGCACATCGACCAAGATTTGCGGGCGGGATACTTCGGCGAAATCCAAAAACAGATCTTGGACCGATTTTATCGGCTGATCCAACGCGACGAGAACGGTCTTTTGTACTTTGGGATGGGCCCGGATGATCCCTCAAAAATTCCGTTGATCGAGTTCCAGACCAAGCCCAAGAAGTCTCGGGATTCGACGCTACTGAAGCTTTTGCATAAGCCGGAGAACGTCGCCGAAGATATTTTCGACCGAGTGGGGATTCGATTCGTCACGCCTAAGGTCCTGGATGCGCTCCATATCGTGAAATATCTCAAAGACCAGATGATCGTGATGCCACCGAACATTAAACCTTCGCGGTCGCGTAACACGCTTATCGATCTCGAGAATTTCCGGAATTTAACGAACCAGGCATTCCATCGATTGGAGTCGGGCGACTATAACGAGACCGAATTTTTGGCGAGCATCGAGGAAGCCGCACGTCCGCCGACGATCAATCCGCTCAACCCTCATTCCAGCGAATTTTATCGATCGATCCAATTTACGTGCCGACAGTTGATCAAACTCAAGAACCCCCTGTTCGACGATTTGAAGGAGCTGCGCGTCGCCGCGAAGCGCGAAGAAAATTGCCCGCCCGAAGTCGCGCGATTGATCGAACGCATCGAACTCAAGCATATCCAACGCGAAGTGCGATTCTTTTATCCGTACGAAGTCCAAGTCGTCGACGTAAAGAGCCACGAATCGAACGAACAAGGGCGTAGTGCGCACAGCGAATATAAAAAAGGGCAGCTGCAGACCGCTATGAAGCGGGTGATGGGAGCCCTCGCGGATGCGCCTTGACAGCGATATGGTTCTGATTGGAACCGGACTCGCCCCACTGGTGGCAGCGCAGATCCTGCTGCGCCAAGGGAAATCGGTGCTTCTTCTCAATCCGGAATACGACTTTTTCAGCGAAAATTCCGAATTCGCGTTCGACCCCCTCTTTCCCTGGGCGGGGCGTGAGACCGCATTGCGGCTCCGGGATTCCGAGCACGAAGCGGTGCTTCGGGAGATCCAACCCGAATTTCCGGGATCCATCGAGGTCTGGCCGGGATCGCGCACAGGATTTCGGGATCCTTTGGCTCCGTTTTTAAGGATGCGCAATCGCTTGATCGTCGGTCGCCAGGAAGACGAACACTGGTCGGGACGTGAAGAAGTAGCTCTGCACGCGATGGAAAAAGGTGGAAAAGCCGTTTCGCTCGAAGGATGGGACGCCCTGAAAGGATTCCCTGGAATTTCGGCGAGTAAGATCGTCGATCCGGGACGGTACCGTGCGATTATGATTCCGAAACTCGCGGACGTGGACGCGGTTCGATTCCGTAACGGCGTGCGCGAGTTCGTCCGAGAGCGTCTTGGCGAGGAACGAATGGTCGTAGGTGCTTCGCCGATCGAGTTTACCTCTGAAGGCGTCCGATTCCGCCGAGACGGAAAACCGGTGATCGTTCGAGTCGGCGAAGGCGTGCTGACGTTTTGGACGCCGAAACTGACGTCTTGGATTCTTTCCTTGGCCGCGGCCCACGAAGTTCGCCCGAGTCTGCCCGTTGGCATTCGCATGTGGGAGGAGTGGTCCTTGCTTTCGAAGGATCCCGTCGATCCCTCGGCGATCGGAATGATCGACGATATGGTGTGTTGGGCGGAAGGCGAGGGAGATCCGATCGAAACCGACGGAAAGTTACTGGGCGTATTGAAGCCCGGTCCGTTGCACCCGATCTCCGCGAGATCGGAAGCTTACCGGGCATGGGAAAACGAAGTCCTCGCAGCCGAATCGTTCGACCGAATTTCCGAACTTTGCGACGAAGTGCTCCGGTGGGGGCGCTTTACTTTGCGTTCTTTGAAAGTTCGCCAGACTTTCGAGTGGGCCGGTCATTATCCTAGTTTTATTCTGTTTCGGGAACGTTTCGAGTCCCGCGTGGTCACGGGCTGCGAAGGATTTGTCGCGGACGTCGTTCGTACCGCACGGATCGCCGCGACCCGATTCGTAGAGGACGTGCGATGATTCGGAATTTCCATTCAACTCGATTCGACTTGGCGATCGTAGCGGGGCCTCGCCTTCCACGGTGGCCGACCGTCGGCGTTCGCGAATTGTCCTCGCTGATCTCGAAATTCGGGCTCGAAACCGCGTGGATCGGCGGTGATGGGCTCTCCCCCAAGGGTGTCATTCCCACGGGAAACTCCGGGGGTCTGGTCCTGGTCGAGGATGCTCAAGGCCGGACGCACCGGGTACAGGCCCGAGCGGTCGTGAAGTGGGTGCTCCCCGACGAAAATCCAAATCCTTTTGAAGGCGCGACCCATCCTTCGGTGCTTCTCGGAGCGACCGCCATGGAGCTGGTCGAGGGAAGCGCATTTCATTGGAACGAACCGGTTGCGATTCTGGGCTCCGGGAATCGAGCGATTCGCTTCGCGCGAACACTTTTGGAGTACGGTTGCCCGGAGGTATCCGTGATCGAGCCCCACGCCCAGTGGGAAGGAAAGCGTTACGCCGGATGGGAAGTCGAGCGACGAAGATTCGAGACCATCGGCGGAAAATGGGTCGAAGCGAATCCATTGAGTTTTAAGAAGATCGGATCGGCGATCGGGGAATTCCGTATTCAAGACGCACGCGGGATCCGCTTGCTGGAGGTCGCACGCGTCGTGAGTTTCGGCCCTTTTGGCCCGACGGATCCGGTGCGCGAATATCCGCCGGGAAGTCTTTTGTTCGAAATCGACCAGACTTCGCTGGCCGCCCGCGAGCAGGATCCTGAAGGTTGGATGCTTGAAACGGAGCGTGCGAGATATTTGGCTGCACGAATTGCCAAGGCGTTGGTTCCGGATCTCGGCGCGTCGAGGGACCAGGTCGAAGGACTTTTACGACGTTCCCGGATTCGCTCGAAACGCTATCTTCGCCATTTCGAGGAGCCGTTCGAGTTTGCCTATAACGGGAAATGGGTTGCGGCTCCGGTGATGAAATCTGTTCTCGGATTTTCGGGAACCCCCAAACGGCTCCATCTGGAACGTCCGACCGCAAGTATCGAGTGCTTCGAGACAATCGGTTGTGATCTTTGCGAGCGCGCCTGCCCGACGCAGGCGATCCGCCTGGATCGTCTTCGTTCGCGGAAAACGGACGAAGAACCTCGTTCGA
Organism: uncultured Bacteriovoracaceae bacterium; assembly: GCA_964485835.1. Taxonomy (GTDB): domain Bacteria; phylum Bdellovibrionota; class UBA1018; order UBA1018; family UBA1018; genus JACMQW01. The sequence continues at coordinate 983 of CAZAKW010000190.1, read as the reverse complement.
TCTTGCTGGAAGATGCTTGCACCGCGTGCGGCCTCTGTCTGCAAGCATGTCCGAACTCCACGCCGGTGATGTTGCACGAGCCGGAGGGCCGATCGATGGGTCGGGTTTTCTTAAGCTGGCGGGAACCGGACGCTCCTCCCCAAGCCGGTAGCCAGGTGACTCTCCTCAATCGTCGCGGCGATTCCCTAGGGAGCGGGCGGGTGATTGGCGAACAACCCGTACAACTCTCCGAAGGAGAATCGTTTTCCGAGATCGTCGTCGAGGTTGAAGTTCCTTCTCATTTGGTGTGGGAAGCGCGCGCGATTCGTAAACCCAAAGCCCACGCTTCCGCCGTGGATCAGGAATTTTTACGCCATTCCGCCAAGGAGTTTCTGCCGGAACGGGTGGAGATTACTTGGAATGGGGAAAGGCGTTTCGTGCGTAATTCGATCCCGATCTCGACGGCATTTTTTGAAAACGGATTCCAACGTCCGAACGATCGCCTCCTTTGTAAAGACGGCTCTTGCGGCCTTTGTCTCGTGGAAATCGACGGTTTAAAGCAGCTGGCATGCCAAACGAGCGTGCGCAAGGGAATGGCGATTCGTTCGCTTCGGGACGAGGCCTCAAGCGACGACCTTTGTCCTTGCTTGGGCATCCAAGAGGCTTCGTTTATGGAACGCGTGGAGCAGGGTAATCTCCAGTCCGTCGATGCGGCGTTCGAAAGCACTGGCTTAGGCTCGGGCCGTTGTCACGGGCAGCTTTGCGCCGGACCGGCCAAACGCTGTCTGGAAAAAATCGGTTTGGATCCCGATCAGGTTCGGAATCACGTCGACTGGCGCTTTCCATGGTCCGACTGGCGCATCGACCCGAGCAAACTCCAGTAAGCGATTTCAGTAGTGATTCTTACGAAGAAACTCTTCGATTTTTGAATTCACCAGATCGGGAAGATCCATTTGAGGGCAGTGACTTCCGTGGCGGATGACTTCGAATTCACTGTGGGGAAT
>CAZAKW010000189.1:0-5909 GCA_964485835.1 uncultured Bacteriovoracaceae bacterium | reverse complement strand
ATGCCGGACGGTTTAATTGCGGCCCAAAGGATGAAGCTCGCGGCGTGCGCACGATTCGCAGGATTGGCCCTATTCTCCTGCAAAAAAGCGGTAAACCGACTACTTAAGCTCATGACGCCGCAAGGAAGTCTTACGGCGATCCCGATTCTTAAGAAGGTTATCGAAGACCCCGCCTATGTAGAGGGAGCGGCCCTCGCGGCTTTGAGAATCATGGAAAAAGCAAAATTCGCCGAAATTTCGCCGGATCGAATTGGGAATTTATTCTCCGACATTGAGAGTGCCTTCATCGAAGTCGGTAAATCCAGCGCCGAAGCAAAAGCACTCACTTGGGATCTATTGGCCGTTTATGGGGCAAGAGGGGCAAATATTGCGCTCCTTTTCCCTTATGCGGGAGGGGCGCCAGGTGACCGTACTTTAGTGGCGTTGGAAGCAATCGCAAATGTAGTAGGTGTGCTCGACTCGCGCGCACATCTCGCAGGCCACCTCTATAGCCTTCCAAAAGGAGTGGTCACTATAGCAGAATATGGCAAACCCTATCACTTTTGGATGTCTGCCTATCTCGCGCATCGACTCACTCAAGAAGCACGGGGGAATCCGAGGGGCGTATACGAGGCAGTCGCGATTTCTGAAGTGGGATACCAACTATTTTCAACAACCCAGGGACGTGAAGGGGCCTTCGAGCGGGTCTTGACTGAAGACTTATTCGCGCCCCTATCGAACAAAATAAGAATCGATATAGCATTCGGGCTCTCGGGGGCAGCATACGGGGTAGCAGCCGCCCAGGGCCGGGCGGAAGGTATCCGAATCGACATCGACATCGACGAAGCACTGCTGAGTACGCTCAGAAAAGCGTCAGGTGTCGGTGAATTTAATCCGTCGAAAACAGGCCTTCTTGAAAAAATCCGCGCATATTTCCGGTGGTGGAAAAGAATCGCACCGATCACCGCTTTAAAAAATATACGCAGTCAAGCGCTCTGCGCGCCGTTGCTTCATCATCTGTAGCCGGGCGTATCGGTTAAAGGTGCGGGGTAACTTTCCTAGATCTGGACACCAGCATTCGCAAGCAGCCGTGCATCAAACCTTGGCCACGAACTCGTAAGCAAGTAAATGGATGATTTATAGCATGCGAAAAGGACTCATCATCGTTGATCTGCAAAAGTCGTTTCTGAACCTTGAAGTTTGCAAAGATTCTTTTGACATCGCCATGCCAAAGATTCGTAGTGCGATAGCGAGTTTTCACGAACGCGATTCCCCCGTCATTTTCACCAGGACCTCCGAAGCCGTCAAGTTGGGACCGCGGGCTGGCTGGGAACTGGCTGATGGTCTGGAAATTTTGGCTGGGGATCGGATCCTTGATAAAAGCTTCCCGAACGCGTTCGGGGAGACGGACTTGGATCAGTGGCTTCGAGATCGATCGGTGGAATCAGTCGTTGTTTGCGGATGCTTTTCGATGTCTTGCGTATATTTAACTCACTACGGTGCAATCGAACGGAGCTTCGAATCCCGAATTCTTCAGGATGGTACAGTTTCCAGCAATCCCGAAGCCATTCGAGTTTTGAACCAGATGGTCGATAGTGCAAGCCTCGACGAAATTTTTAGTCCCTGATTACGACTCCACTCAACGTGCGCGTGAGCAAGGGGTTGATTTCATTATGCGCTGCTTCGTTCGGCGCCGAGCGAAGCAGCGCGTTTATTTCTAGGATTGACCTGTTCGCTGAATGCCTGACCTATAAAGGTGACAGCCCGGCCAGATCCCTATGCTTCTCCGGGCCCCAAGAGGGCCGAGAATAAAGGGAGAAAGATCGTGAAAAAAAGATTTGACGCGCTGCGACTTAGGGGTTACAAACCGCCCATATCTGAAGTGATGGAATGGGGCTTCCCGAGGGATACGCACTCACCCCTAGATTCTACGAGTTAGGACGGGAAGCATTTGGGCAGCGGGGCGTTCGCCGGTCATCGGCAAACGCCCCGCAACCTTTTTGGTCTCCGGAACCCTTGTGTTCCCCCGCTTGGCTGAATAGATTTAAATCTTCGATTTTATTATCAATTCAGACAGACCTCCCCGAAAGCCTATGGAATCCATCATCACCAAAATCAAGTCGATCGGCGCGCAAGCGCTCACCGAAATCGAAGCAGCCGCCGACCTGGCGACGCTGGAAGGATTCCGGGTTTCCGTCCTGGGAAAAAAGGGAAGCTTGTCGGAAGTCCTCAAAGGCCTAGGCTCTGTCGGTCCGGAGGAACGACCAAAAATAGGCGCCGCCGCGAACGAAGTGAAAGCGGCCGTGGAAGGCGCGCTTGAGGCGAAGAAGTCCGCCTTGGAATCCAAAGCCCTCGAGGCGCGGTTGGCGAGCGAGCGCCTGGACGTTTCGATCCCTTCCCGAAAACTTCATCGCGGAGCTTTGCACCCAATCACCCAAACGACGCGTAAAATGGTCGACGTCTTTTCGCGTCTGGGTTTTGATTTGATGACCGGGCCTGAGATCGAAACCGATTACTTTTGTTTCGAGGCTGTGAATATCCCGGCCGACCACCCGGCCCGCGATCAGCAAGATACGTTTTTCATGGGGCCGGTACTTGTTCTAAGAACCCAAACGACCGCCATACAAACGCGGGCGATGCGCGGGAAAAAGTGGCCAATCCGGATTCTTTGCCCCGGCGCTGTTTACCGCAAAGACAACGACGCCACCCATTCGCCGATGTTCCACCAACTCGAAGGACTGTGGATCGACCGGGGAACGAAGATGAGCGACCTCAAAGGGACGCTTGAGTTCTTCGCGCGCGAGATGTTCGGCGCCGAAACCAAGATCCGACTGCGCCCTTCCTACTTTTCTTTCGTCGAGCCGGGCGCCGAAATCGACGTCTCCTGCTTCAAGTGCGCAGGCAAGGACGCCGCTTGCCGGATATGCAAAGGCAGCGGGTGGCTTGAGATCTTAGGGGCGGGGATGGTGCACCCAAAATTACTCGAGCTCGCGGGTTACGATCCGAAGGAAGTTACCGGTTTCGCGTTCGGAATTGGAATCGACCGGGTGGCGATGATCGCCCACGAAATCCCCGATCTTCGCTTGATGTTCGCCGGCGACCAACGTTTCCTTTCTCAATTTTAATCCAATAAAGAGAGCGGCATGAAAGTTTCCTATCGATGGTTGAAAGAGCTCGTGGATTTTCCGCACTCCCCGCAGGAGTTGGCCGATCTGCTGACGTCTCGAGGTTTGGAAGTCGAAGAACTCGAGAGCCAATCCAAAGGGCTTGAAAAGGTCGTTTCCGCGTTCATCGTGGAAAAGGGGAAACATCCGGATTCCGATCGCCTCTCGTTGTGTAAAGTCGACGTCGGTGCCGCCAACGGCGGGGTGCTCGAGATCGTCTGCGGAGCGACCAACCACAAGACCGGGGACAAAGTCATCGCGGCGCTCGTGGGCGCAAATCTTCCGAACGGGTTGAAGATCGGAAAAGGAAAAATCCGCGGCGTCGAATCAAACGGAATGCTTTGCTCCGAAGCCGAGCTTGGCCTCTCCAAGGAAAGTGCCGGGATCGTAATTCTCCCCTCGGAGACGGACGTTGGTCTTCCGATCGCCGACGTTCTCGGGCGCGGCGATTCGTTGCTCACCTTGAAGGTTTACGCCAATCAAGGCCACTATCTTTCTCACGTCGGGGTCGCCCGCGAAAACGCAGCGGCCCTAGGCACGAAAGTGAAAGTTCCGACGGCCATCGTCGGAGGAAAGCCGCTCGCGCTGGATTGGAAATCGTCGCCGATTTCGATCGTGCTTGATGCCGGAGAAAAAGCGCCTCAGTTCTACGGCTGCCAGATCGACGGCGTGCGGATCGGTCCAAGCCCGCAGTGGCTCGTGCGTAAGCTTGAAGCCGTCGGTTCGCGTTCGATCAATAATGTGGTCGATGCGACGAATCTTGCGATGCTGGAACTTGGGCATCCGGTCCATGCCTACGACGCCGCTAAAATCCCGAGCGGGAAAATCGGTGTTCGGATCGCGCGCGAAGGCGAGACGCTTCCGCTGCTAGACGGGACGAGTGTGACGCTTTCGGGGTCGGAACTCGTGATCTTCGCGGGCGACGGCGCCGCGGTCGGGCTTGCCGGCGTGATGGGCGGGGGAAATTCCGAGGTTTCCGAGACCACGACGAAAGTATTTTTGGAATGCGCCGAATTCGACCCGGTGCTGGTGCGGAAGGCGAAGACTCGGCACGGGAAGTTGACCGACGCGGCGACACGGTTTGAACGTGGAGTAGATCCGCAAGGGTTGGCCGCGGTGACGAACCGGTTGGCGGCGCTCATCGTGGAACTCGCTGGCGGTAGGATTGTCGGCAGCGTGCGAGCGCAAACGTCCGCTCCGAAGCCGCGCCCGGCGATCGCGATGCCCGCGAATTATATCCGGGATTTTATCGGGCTTGATGCCGCGGACGCTGACGTCGCCGAATGTTTACGTCGGCTCGATTGTAAGGTCGACCCGGCCGTGGGCGGAAAGGGTGGCTTTCTCGTCACTCCGCCAAGCTACCGTCTCGACCTAAATCTTCGTGAGGACCTCGCTGAGGAGGCGGCCCGCTCGATCGGATACGACCGAATTCCTTCGACCATTCCGAAGCTTTCGAGCGCCCCGATCGCGCGCGCGTTTGATTCCCAAGGCTCCGAGCAAATTTTAGTCGATCGGGCGAAAGACGGGCTTGTCCGGCAAGGTCTTTGCGAGGCGCTGAACTACGGATTCACGAGCGGAAAATTTCTCGCCGAATTCGGGCTTGAATCCGCACTCCGCGTACAAAACCCGATGTCCGAAGAACACGAGTGGATGGTTCCGACGTTGGTGCCCGGTTTGGTTGGGAACGCCCTCCATAATTACCGCACTAATTTTGGCAGCGAAGCTCCGGCGGTTCGGCTGTTCGAGCTTCGCCCGACGTTTGCGAAAAGTGGCCAGCTCGCGAGTACGACCGAAACCGGCGTGAGCGAAAATTGGAAAATCGCGTTCGCGCTTTCGGGTCCGCGCTACGCGGCGGCCCTGCGTGCGGAAGTCGGGCAGGTTGATTTCTTCGACGGCAAGGCCGTTTTGGAAGCGTTCTTGGATCAGATGGGAGCCAAGGGGATTCGTTTGATTCCCCTCCATCAATCCCGCAATCAGACCCATGCTTCGGTAAAACTTTTTCATCCGGGCCAGGCCGTCGAAGTTCTCGCCGGCAACCAGACCCTTGGACATTACGGTTTGCTCCATCCTGCCATCGCCAAACGGCTCAAGATCAAGACGGAACTTTTCGTCGCTGAACTGGATTGGACGGTGTTGACGAAGATGTGTCGCGCGGCTTCGCAGGCTCGGCCCTTCAAGGGTTGGTCGGAATTTCCGCCGATCGAGCGTGATTTCGCGATTCTTGTGGATGAGAGCGTGACGGCGGAGCAGGTGCTGGCAGTTTTAGCGAAGGCCGGGAAGCCTCTGGTGCGTCACGGGAAGATCTTCGACGTGTATCGCGGCGCTCAAGTCGCGGCGGGTAAGGTTTCGATCGCCGCACGAGTGATTCTTCAAGACGATACCCGCTCGCTCACGGAAGCGGAGGCCGAAGGCGCTTCGACGGCGATCATCGCCGCCCTTAAAAAAGATCTCGGCGCGGAGCTTCGATAAGGGACTCGTTCGTTCCCGCGATCAAATTTCGGGAATGATGCGAAGCGCATAAAATGGTTGCGCCTGCATCCAGCGTTGCAAGCGGCCCTTTCGGCGGAAAACGGTGCTTCTTTGCAGAATGATTCACTTTTTCGGGCATGAAGACTTGCCGATCCCGCTTTTCTGCTTCAAGCTGAATTTATCGGTTTTGAGATCAATTCCGACGTGAAATCGAAGCCTTAGGCGTCGAAGGAGAGAACCCACAGTGGCGATGACCAAAGCGGATATTGTCGAAGCTCTTTACGAAAAAGTCGGATT
>CAZAKW010000188.1:0-5915 GCA_964485835.1 uncultured Bacteriovoracaceae bacterium | reverse complement strand
TTATCCATTGACGGCTTTTTTCGACCCGCCGCACATTAAAAACCCCCGTTTCAAGAAGCCCTGTGTTAGAAAACCCTCGATTCCAACCATCCGCGTCCCGCTGCCGGACGTCCGCGAACCGAGGCCCCTGTGTCTTTACCAAAATCCGAAATTACGTCGTTTTCCGAACTCCCCCTTTCCGCGGCGCTTGCGAAATCCATCGCTGAGCTCGGATTCACGACTCCAAGCCCGGTCCAAGCCCAGGCGCTACCCATTCTTCTCGGTGATCCAACCGACTTCGTTGGGCTTGCCGCAACCGGCACCGGAAAGACCGCTGCTTTTGCCATCCCTTTACTTGAGCGCATCGACGTTTTCGCACGGAACGTCCAAGCGATCGTCCTTTGCCCGACCCGCGAACTCGCGATCCAGGTCGCGGGCCAAATTGAACTCCTCGGTAAGCACCAAGGTGTTAAGGCCGCTCCGATTTACGGCGGTGCGGGCTACGGCGATCAAATCGCGGCCCTTCGTCGCGGAGCCCAGATCGTTGTCGGCACCCCGGGACGCGTGGTCGACCACCTCGAGCGCGGCACTCTCGATCTTTCCAATGTCCAGGTCGTCGTTCTCGACGAAGCCGACGAGATGATCTCGATGGGATTCAAGGAAGACTTGGAATCGATTCTCGGACGCGTGCCCGGCCTCCAAACCGGCCCGGACGCGGGCGATGGTCCTCGCTTCGCCAATATCTGGCTTTTCTCGGCGACGATGTCGCGCGAGGTCCGACGGATTTCGGAAGACTATCTCGACAGCCCCGCGCACGTCGAAATCAACCGCACGGAAATGCTGCCCGAGAACCTCGAGCAAATTTACTACGCGACTTCGGAGTCGAATAAACCCGAGGTCCTTTGCAAACTGATCGATGCGGCCGAAGATTTCTACGGAATCATCTTCTGCCAAACCAAAGCGCTCGTGATCGACTTGACCCAATACTTGAATTCCCGCGGCTACGCGGTCGACGCCCTCCACGGCGACATGGACCAAAAAGCGCGCGAACGCACGATGAAGAATTACCGCGAGCGCAACGTGAAGATGCTCGTCTGCACCGACGTCGCCTCCCGCGGCATCGATGTGAAAGACATCACCCACGTGATCAACTACTCGATCCCGCGCGAACTGGACAGCTACGTCCACCGCATCGGCCGCACCGCCCGCAGCGGAAAAAAGGGTTATGCGATGTCGCTCGTCACCCCTTCCCACCGCGTGCTTTTGGGCCGGATCGAACGGATGACCAAGAGCCGGATCCACGAAGGAAGAATCCCGACTCGCAAAGAAATCGGCCTCAAGAAAGTCGCTTCCGTGATTACGAAGCTCGAAGCCGCGACCGGCTTTGAACGCGCGATGGAACTCGTTCCCGCCGACGTGAAAGCCCGCGTCGCGGCGATGGACTCGACCGAACTCGCTGGACGATTCTTAAGCTTGATGATGCCGGAAGTGTTCGCGGAACGAACGGAAGAAAAAGCTCCCGCCCGCGCTTCGGGCGAACGCGGAACCGTCGTGATTCGAGCTTCGGGCGTCGCGCCGGAATCCGAACGAGGCGAACGTGCCGAACAGGGTTACCACGCCCGCCGGTCCGGACGATTCGACCGTGGGAACGAGCGCGGCGGGGAAAGAAGTTACGGACGGAGCAACGATCGCGGTTTTAATCGTGACAGCGACCGTGGATTCAGTCGTGATCGGGCCGCTCCTCGGAGCGACGGCGGCATCCGCGCGAATCCAGCGGAAAAATTCAACTACCCTCCGCGCGAACGCGAAGATCGGAAGTCGAGCTTTGCTCCCCGCGAGGACCGCCCGAGTTACGGTACTCGTCCCGCTACTCGCAAGTGGGGCCAACCCGCAGGCGAAGCGCTGGCCGGAGCCTCCGAAAGAGCCCCGAAACCTTTTGGTAAACCCGCCTTCAAGAAAGACGGCGGCAAACCGTTCGTAAAATCTGCGGGCAAGGTATTCGCTAAAAAGCCGTATCCGACCCGCGCCAAAGGGCCGGTTGGATTTTAATCGGCGGATTTTAAACCTCGGAGATCAAGCCGACTTCCGTAGCCAACCGTAGCGCCGCTTCGAGTTCGATCGGAGAGACCGTCGCGGTGCCTCGTTTTCCTACGACCACGCCTCCGCCTAGGTTGCCAAGAATCGCGGCTTCTTCGATCGTCGCTCCCGAGGCATAGGCCAGCGCCATTAGCGAAATCACCGTGTCGCCAGCGCCGGAAACATCGTAAACTTCGCGGGCATACGTTGGTATCAGCGTTGGCTTCTTGGAGCCTCTATGGAAAATCGCCATCCCGTCTTTCCCAAGGGTAACGACGACGTAAGGCGATCCGGTGGTTTTCAGGAGTCGGGCGCCGACCGCCCCGAGGCTCGCCGCGTCCCGAATCGTGATTCCGGTCAATTTCTCGGCTTCCCGCGCGTTGGGAGTCATAAACGTCGCGCCGACGTATAAATCCAGCGGAGACTTCGCGTTTGGATCCATCATCACCGGTTTTCCGGCCGCTTTCGCCGCGCGGACGATCTCGCGGATCAGCGTTTTGGAGAGCATCCCCTTCGCGTAGTCCTGAATGATCACTGCGTCGATCGCCGCACCTTTCGTCTTCGTACGAAGGGCCTGCCGTACGGCGCCGAAAATCTTCTTTTCGATCGCGTCTCCGACCGGATCCGGGGTTTCGTAATCAATCCGAAGCAGTTGCTGGCGATCGCTGACGATCCGTTCCTTCACGATCGTCCGACGTGCCGGATCGACGATGAGAGCGCGATCGGAAACTTTTTCTCGTTTGAGGAGCGTGCGGATTTCGGACGCGAATCGATCTTTGCCGATCACTCCGATCAATTCTGAACGCCCCCCCAGCGCGTGGATATTATCCGCGACGTTGGCCGCCAGGCCGAGTTTGTGGACCTCGCTGTTGACGAAGACGATCGGCACCGGCGCTTCGGGGCTGATGCGCTCGACTTCGCCGGAGACATAACGATCGATCCCGACGTCACCGATCACGAGAATTTTTCGTTTACCGAAGGAATGGATAATCGATCGAAGACGTTCTTCACGCGAACGCGGTGGCGCGACCTTAATAAAATTTCCAGGCGAAGCCCTTCGCCTCCGCGCCGTTTTCTTTCCGATCAATCCATTCCGCGCTCGCTTCGCCATTGGCCTTATTTCTCCGCTTGATCCGGCGCCGCCGTAATGACGGACGCTCTCGGTTGATTCGCATCCCGCCCGAGCAGCCGAAGCACTTCGCTGAGCGCTTCCCGGGGGCTGATCATCCGCATACAAGGATAGTAATTACACTTCGGTCCGCGGCAGCTGAAATCTTCGCCGCAATAGACTTCCGGTACGAGGATGCCCGCGTCTTCCGGGTCCGCTATATAAGGCCCCCATCGAATCGCGCTTTGCACGCGAATCGGCGGATAAAAAGTAACAACGGGGCGGCCGGAGGCGACGGCGATATGGAGGGGACCGGTCGAGGGGGCCACCACTAAATCGACTTTCGCGAAAAGGGCCGCTAAGTAGTCAACCGAAGCATTCGCCGCGCTTGAGTAAACCAGGATTTTATCGTCCGTCCCAGCGAGTTCCATCACAATTCGTTCCAGCAAAAAACCTTCGGCAGGACCACCGGTCAAGACGACCTGGTGGCCCTCTTTTTTAAGGCTGCGGATTAAATCGACATAGTAATTTTCCGGCCAGTTCAAAGCGGAGCCGCCCATCCCTGGATGGACCGCGATCAGTTTCGCGCGCGGGTTTGCCTCGGGGTTCCACCCAGCCTCGGAAAGCCAATCCGCGGCGAATGTCTTCCGGTCCTCGCTGATCGCGATCTGCGTGGGGAGCTGGTGGCTGCCTACCCGAATTCCGAGCTTTCGCAGTAGGTGGAGGTTGTAATCGGCTTCGTGCATCTCGACGAGGGAACGGCGTTGGCGAGTACCGCGATTATAAAAGAGGTAGGAATGGAGTTTGGAAAGGGGGCCGATTCGATTGGGCACTCCGACGCCGAAAAGCGCAGCCGCAATCTTGAATACGGAATGCAAGACGATCGAGACTTGAAACCGTTGCGCTTTCAATTCTTCCATCAAACGAAAGAATCCGCGCACGCCGGCGTGCCGTCCTTCGGGATCGTAGATAAAGACGGCGTCGACATCGGGAATCTCCCGGATGAGAGGGGCGACGAAGTCGCGCACGAGAAAAGTGATGTGGGCGTTCGGGTATTGGCGGCGAAGCGCCGCCACCACCGGCGTCGAAAGGATCACGTCGCCGATGCGATCGGGTCGGGCAACGAGAATTCGGGGAAAAGCGGTTTTCGAAGAAGGCGAGCTATCGGGCACCATGGTTATAGGCCAAGTTTAGCGCGAACTTTCTTCTCCATCCAGTCTACGACTTCGTCTAAAGTGTGGTTCGACGTATCAAGCTCGATAGCGTCTTCCGCCCGTCGCAAAGGCGCGACCGCTCGGGTCATATCCCCTTGATCCCGCTCGGCGATCTGGCGCTTGATCTCTTCGTAGCTGGGAGCGTCCGCCCCTGCCCCCTCCAACTCCGCCAAGCGGCGTTTCGCGCGCTCCTCGATCGAGGCCGTCAAAAAAAACTTCAAATCGGCGTCTGGAAAGATCACGGTTCCGATGTCGCGTCCTTCGAGAATCGATCGTCCCTGGCACCCCATCGCCCGCTGGAGGCTGTGCAATGCGTTTCGAACGGCCGGAATCGCCGAAACCCGGCTAGCCGCCATGGAGACTTCCGGGGTACGGATCAACGGGGTCACGTCGGTCCCATTCGCGAAGATTCGGTTCGAAGGATTCAACTTGGGTTTTCGCTCAAAATGGAGCTTTGCCGACTGGGCGATCTCGGCTGCGCGAGCTTCCACGGCGGGAAGTTCCGACGGAGGCAAGACATCAAACCCTGACTCCAGCACTCCGCGTTCCTTCAGCAAAAGGTAAGCGATCGCCCGATAAAGCGCGCCGGTATCTACGTGAACGAATCCGAGGCGCTCGGCCAGTCGCTTCGTCGCCGAGCTCTTTCCCGTACCTGCCGGACCGTCAATCGCGACGACCGGTCCGACTTTCGCTACGCGTGCGATCTCCTCGTCACCCACGGGTGCTCCGAGTTTTGGTCGAGGATTTTTTCGGGTGAGATTTGCTCGTCCGATCCGCCGGTAATTCCGCTTCCAGCGCCCGGATCGCCACTTTATTTTCCGCGGGCGTGCCGACGGATATCCGGAGGGCGTGTTTCAAGCCATAATTCGCCACCGGGCGAAAAATGACTCCTCGTCGAAGGCAATTCTCGTACACTTCCATGCCGGAACGTCCGAAACCCGCCGCCGCGTCGATCAAAAGAAAATTTCCTTGGCTCGGCCAAAAAGGAATCCCCATCCTTTTCAACGCCGCCGTCCACTGCTTCATCCCCTCCGCATTCACCTTCCGCGCTTTCCGCACGAAAGCAGTGTCCTTGAGAGATTCTACGGCAGCCGCGAGCGCCGGAGAGTTCGAATTGAAGGGTTGGCGAACTTTCTCAACCGTTTGCATGAGTCCGCTAGGTCCGACCCCGTAGCCCACTCGCAATCCCGCCAGACCGTAGATTTTTGAAAAGGTGCGCAGAACGACCAGGTTCCGATATACGTGAAACAGCGGAATGGGATTGGGTAAATCTTTCGCGGTCACGTATTCCCAGTAAGCGTAGTCGAGCACGACCATGACGGACCCGCTTCGAATCGAAGACATCTTCTTCAAAAACGCGAGCACTTCGTTCGTCGTATTGTAGGTCCCCGTCGGGTTATTGGGATTCGCCAAAAACACGACTTTCACGCGTGGATTTTTTCTCACGACGTCCGCCATATCGTCCAAATCGGCACGGAGATCGGAAGTGAGCGCGGACTCCAGCGTCGCCATCCCTTGGATCTGCGCGCAGATTCGAT
>CAZAKW010000187.1:0-5916 GCA_964485835.1 uncultured Bacteriovoracaceae bacterium | reverse complement strand
GGGTCCCCGGTTCAATCCCGGGCGGGCCAACCATTTTTCAAAAGCCGCCGGAGAAGTCCGGCGGCTTTTTTTGATCTCTGACCCGTTCGTTTAGGGTGATCTCGAAAGGTTTCTCTCGATTATGAAATTCCAGCGACTTGTTCTTTGGTCCGTAGCTGCTCTTTTCGCTTTGTCCGCGTCTCCGACGCTGGCGACGGCCTCCGCCCCAGAAAACGAGTTGAAATGCACGACTCGCCACTGGATCGATCCGGTGTACGCGCCGAAAGCCGCGCGCTCTCTTGAAAGAATCCTCCGCAAGAAAGGCTACCAACCGCTCGCGTACAACGCCCCTTACTTTGAGAAGTATCGGGTCGTCGCTGCCTACGTCTGGAGAACCACCGACGGACGTCTCCCGTACGTGCGCTTTTACTTTCAAGAATTTCGCGCGCCGAATTTTTTCGAAGTGCTGCGGGTCGAAGTGCCAGCCAACGACCTTGAACGTGACGAGGTCGTGATCGGCCTCTTCGCTCAGATCCCGGAGTGCTGACGTCCTAGAGCGCGCATAGGCTGCCGAAGAAATTAGGGATGCCAAGACTCAATTATTATTGCCTGATTCTAGCTGCCGGGCTTGCGGGCTGTGCAACCTCCAGTTCGCCCGAGTCGGGCGGAGTTTCGGCAAGCTCGCGCATGCTGGCAACCGTGGACGGCGCTTCCGTATTGCCGACAGTCGATCTGGACGAATTGCGGAATTGGGATTGTCAGAAATACCTTTCCGTATTCCGACCGTCAGCATTCGCGCCCACGGCGCTTCAAAACCTGAACATTGCTGAGTTCTCCGTAAAAACGGCGATTGACGGGTATCCCGCATCGCTTGATTTAACGCTCTCCGAGCTTGTCTCTGGGAGTTCGAGAGCACGGGAATATTTTCGTCGTTCCGCGGGGCGGCCCTGGGCAGCGGATCTAGCGCTCTTTCCCGAACCCCGTCGCATCCTCCGTGACAGTATTCTGGAGAAATATTTTTCGAACGATTGGGAGGGGTGGAGTCGGCGCAGCGAGGACGCTTTTGGCGAGCGGGGCCCGGCGGATTGGAAGCTCGCTTCGGAAGTGATTACCAGACGCACGAAACATTTCGCGGGTCGACGGCAGACCGATCTGACCACGGATGCGGCTTTACACGCGCTTTGCGGGTTTCATGTGCGTATCTGGGACGTGTTGAATTGCGTTTCCGCGATTAAACAGATCCTCTCCGACATGATGCCTACCTCGGGCGGATTGGAGCCGATCACGCTCATCGACGAATTCGGGGAGTTTCTCGCGGACGCCAGAAATTACCCGGTCTTGCTTGAAATCAATCGTGAGCTAGACGCTCTCATCCGGGGATTGAACCAATCCAAGGATATCGAGCCGGGGCTTGATCTGTTTCGTCTGGTCGAGCGTAGCTATCAGAAACAGGGGTTTAACAAAAAAGAGGCCTATGACCAGACCTGGAAGTTTCTGGGAATTTACTCAACCTCGGGCGGAAATATTGCCGCACGATCCGCTCAACTACTGGGCGAGTCTTTGCCGAATTATCAGGTCTCGGAGCTGCTGGCGTTTTTCGCTGTTTCAAGCGGCGTCCTCGATGCGGAACTCTTTTTCCGAGGTCGACCGCTTTTTTCGATTCCTTTGAGCGTTCAATCGACGGTCCACACCGGCAAGCCTTACCATTTTTGGATGAGCGCCTACCTTGCGCGTAAAAACGTCTTACTCGGTCGATCCGAAAGCGGCTCGTCCGCCGCGGCGTGGCTCGCCCAGCTAGGGTACCAGATGAGGTCGACGACGGTCGGCCGGGATCCGAAACGAGCGCTGAGCACTCCGGCGTTCGGCGTTGCGAACAATAAGATCCGTTTGGATCTCGCCTATGCATCTAACGGCGCGGTATACGGGGCGCGCTCCGCGAGCGCACTCTCGACCGCTCGGTACTCGGTGGACGAAACAGTGCGTATTTTACTCGCCTCCGGAGAAGACCTCCCTCCGCTGGATGAGAAAACAGCGCTCGCCCTCGTCAACGGAAACGGAATGGGCTTATGGAAGCGGTGGACGGAGATCTTCGCCCCGCGCAGCGCTTTTCGATTCGTGAAGGATGGACAGCGGGGAAGACGTGCGAGCCAGTAACGATTCGTCGGAATTGCTAGCGCAGGAATGTCGGCCTCTTCGCTCAGATCCCCGAGTGCAATTGACCGCACTTTGGTCAGAGGCGACGACGATTGATCGTCGCCTCTGACCAAATTCGAATCGTTACTTTGCATCCTACCGCCAGCAGACGATCTCGTATAAATAGGAGGCGCTTCCTGGTCCAAACGGAATATCGCGCTGAAAATCGATTCCGCCGTCGGGAGACATAATGCTCCACTTGTGCAGGTTAAGATCCACTCCAAGCTCTTGGGCATCTTTCTTCAGTTTGCGTACGTTTCTCCAAACTTCCGAAGCTTCCACCGACGCGTGGTACCCGTAGTAGCGGCAAACGCCGTCGAGTGACGGTCGGAATTGTTCTTTGTCGCGCTGGTTAGCGGAAAAAGTGCTGCTTGTTTCCAGGTGATAGGGGCGTTTGATAGATGCATAAACCTTCC
Organism: uncultured Bacteriovoracaceae bacterium; assembly: GCA_964485835.1. Lineage (GTDB taxonomy): Bacteria > Bdellovibrionota > UBA1018 > UBA1018 > UBA1018 > JACMQW01. The sequence goes on along the minus strand of CAZAKW010000187.1, from coordinate 3,328 downwards.
CACCCGCTACGTAATTTACGCCAAGGTTGACGCGCTCTAGTTCTTCCGTCCACTGAAAGAAGCGGGTCGAGTAGTGAACAGGAGAAGGAGTCTGGGCATCTCCTCGCTCGTAACCTAGAAGTCCAAAGACCTCATGGGCAAGGATCACGTGGTCGGCGCCTTTTTCGCGGGTTTCGCTTTCAAAGCTTTCGCGATTGCAGGTCACGCTACAGTTCTCCGTCTTCCATACGCACGTCCGCTCATTGCCGAAATTATCGTAAACCGTATCTTCGGTGAAAACGAAATGAACGTTTTTAGCGACGATGCCAAAAGCGTTTGGATCGATTTCTGGAAACGCCTGACGACCGATCGAAGACTGTAAAAATTCGCTTATTTGAAGGAGCTTCCCTTTCTGATTCACTTCTGCAAGCAGGCCGCCATTGCCGCCCCCTGCTCCTCCTCCTCGTGCGAGAAGTTGGACGCCCGTGCAGGCGAACGGAATTTCGGACGATGCTTGCGCTGGTTGATTGGAAAACGGGAAAAGGCAGGTCATGCCTAGCAATAGGGTTAGAGTCGTGACTTTCATAGAGGTCTCTCCTGAGGGGGGGCGGGGCGATATCCGGCGCCTTCGTCCGCTATCCGAGATTTCTCGGATGGGCGCTCCGTAAGCCGAAAAAAATGTAGATTCATTTGGTAAACGTCGTATTCCTCGTTCGATTCGGGGGACACTCCCATGGCTTCGCAAAACTGATAGCGAAACCTGCGAATCATCTCTTTCGCTAAATTTAACTTTTCGGGATTCATGGGAAGAGAGAGGGCTTGGAATTCTCTCTCAGAGGGCTCTTGTTTCATGACCGCGTCTTGCGCTAGCGAAGCGACTTGGCGGTGGTACTCACGTACTCCGTGATCACTGGTATCGTTTCGTGACGACGTATGGGTCTGCGAAGCGAAGAGCTCTCCCTCGGGCGAGAGGGTTAGGAGGTTGAGCTCGAGTAAACGATCGATGGCGCTCCGAATTTCCGAAGTAGGGACTTTCCCCCCGAACCTGCGTGCGATCGCTTGCGGTTGGTTCTTAACGCGTTTGACGGAGCAGTAGGAGATCAGTCCGAAATGAATCCAATCAGAAATCGCGCGGAAAGTCTCAAGCTCGATGTTTCGAATCGGGCCGCCGGGGTGCATATCGCTCAGCCAGAGTTGAAGGAGGTTCTTCTGTTCTGGCGTCGTTGCGGAATCGAATTCAATCAGAGCTTGAAAGTAGAGACGTTCCGGCTGGGTCAACGGAATCCCACGCGCCAACGCGGGAAAATGCTTGAGGCGGATGGGACGTTTTCCCTGCACGAGCATGGAGAGGAGGGTGTGGGAGATTCCCATTTCCTTTGCCCATTGTCGCAACGAAAACTCTGGCTCCCGTGTCTGACGGGCCGTGAACACCTCGCTTAAGTAGTTCCGAGGGGAGCGGTGTTGATAGATATTCGTTAGGTCCACTGTGGGCGGCTTATAACGCAGGGTTTCGTTTTCGTACACCTGAAATTTACAGGCGTCTAAAAATGTAACCGCTGAAATTATTGGTTATTTTTAAATGGCCTACGTGGGGAGCTGGCCTGGAGCGCGATCCAACTGAACTTTTGTTCAGATCTCGGAGTGCTGAATCGATAGCGTCGACGACATGCGTGCAAGCAGGTTTGCGTCGCTGTAATCCGGCGAAGAATGCACCGAGGCTTCGGTAAAGCCCAGGGAGCGGCCGCGTTTTAAGCAAATTGCTCGGCAATAGAGCTCCGGCGACTTCGCCGCGCGAAGGAAGCTTGTTTTGAATTCCGCGGTGAGTACGCGTTCGCCCGATTTTAAGAGGCTCCCCACGGCACCACCGCACGAGTGGTCGGCCAAAGTCGTAATGATCCCCGCATGGACGAATCCGTCTTGCTGGAGCATATCGGGTGTTATCTTGAGTTTCGTTTCGCAAACGCCGTCTTCGATCCGCAGGAGTTCGACGCCCATCCACTGGACGAAGTTGGCCTTGAGGAACATCTCTCTGGCGTCCATCGTTAGAATCCAAAATTTAGAATGGGCGAGACGGAGAAGAGCCCCTGCTTGTGGATATTGACCAAGCCGATTTGGAGACCTTTGACGGAATTCGCGATGTTGACGATGCCGATCTGAATTCCGTGCACTCGATTCGCGCGGTTGTAAATCCCGGCCTGAAATCCGTTAATCGTCGTGAATTCGGCGAGATTGACGGCGGCTATCTGAAGGCCGAATACGCTCGACTCCGCGCGGTTTGCATTCACGATCCCCGCGAGCTGGACGCCGACGATGCGGGCTTTACCTTGATTGAAGTTTCCGATGCCTGCGGCCTGGAGCAATACTCCGGTCGTTTGGCCTTTATTCAGGTTGAAAAGGCCGGAAGCGGAAATCCCCGTCATCTGCCCATGGGTCATATTCCCGACCAACCCAAGGTCTAGTCCGTAAACGTTTTTGTGGTTGCCCCAAAGCACGCTGGTGCGAAGACCGGTGACCGAAAAGTCACTTGCGGGGAACTGGACGGGAGGTACGATCGAAAGCGCAAGCGGCGACATCGCCGCGTGGGCGCTGCCGGCAAAGAACGAAGCCACGAGGAGAAAACACCAACATAGGAATCTCTTCTTCATGACTCTAGGATAGCGGAAACCACGCAAGAGCGCGGTAAAATCTCCACGAAACGTTCGCGAAAAATTTGACGATTTCGGCCTTTCTTGAACTCAAACTAAAAAGTCGCGCGGACTTTCGTTGCTTGGTAACCCCATTCGTCTCCGCTCGAATCCGTACGCATCGAAAGATGGATTTCGTCGCCACTTACTTCCGGTGTCCAAACCTCGGTATGGGGGCCCGTCCATTCCGAGGACAAACGTCCGGTTTTATCCTTTAAGACGAGAAAATCGTAGGTTCGTTCCGTCATGATCTGGGAGAAAAAAAGCGAAAGCGTCTTCGCGCCCCGAATTCGGATCGGGGGAAAGACGGCGCCTTTCACCGGGTAAGGGTGGGGGGATTCGTTCAAAATCTCGAATTCGTACGCCCCGGAATCGAGCCGAACGCCGGGGCCCACCGCGAGACTCGCTTGCTCTAGGTCGTCGCCCCCGCGAGGGAGGCCGTCCTCGGTTTCAAATTGAATATCGACCTCTTCGTCCTCGCCAATGGCGAATTCAAGATCGTAGAAGAAAACGGCGTTTCGATCGAAGTCGTAATACCAAAGTCCGCCGGATTCCCGCGGCCCCCCGGGCAGTTCTCGTCCTTGATGAAAAATTTTCAAGCTATCGGGCTTGAAGCTTTTCAAGCGGTCTGCGAAACTCTTTTAAACGTACCTAAATCCGCCTTT
>CAZAKW010000186.1:0-5926 GCA_964485835.1 uncultured Bacteriovoracaceae bacterium | reverse complement strand
GCGACCTCGGTTCCACGCGCGGCGTTCACGCAGGCCACCGCGCGGCTCAAGCCCTTGGTGAAGGTTCCGGTGATCGCCGTGAATCGAATCAACATGCCCGAAGTGGCAGAGTCGGTACTCGCGCGGGGAGACGCCGATTTAGTTTCGCTCGCGCGCCCGATGCTCGCGGATCCGGAGTGGACCCGCAAATCATGGCTCGGAAAAGCGGAAGAGATCAATACCTGCATCGCGTGCAACCAAGCGTGCTTGGACCATATTTTCGAGAATCGTCCAGCGACTTGCCTCGTGAATCCGCGCGCCGCGCGCGAGACCGAAATTTCCGAACAGCCCGCGAAACGTCCGGCGAAAGTCGCGGTGATCGGCGCCGGCCCGGCGGGACTTGCGTTCGCGGTGGAAGCGGCGAAGCGGGGCCACCGGATTACTTTGTTCGAGAAGCGAGCCGAAATCGGTGGACAGTTCGATTTAGCTCGCCGGATCCCGGGTAAAGAGGAATTCCAAGAAACGATCCGGTATTTCAAGACGATGCTGGCGAAACATTCCGTCGATGTCCGTTTGGGCACCGAGGCGACGCTTTCGGAGGTCGTCGCCCAAAGTAAGCCGCGCCTCTCGGCTTATAGCGACGTGCATGCGAAATCGGATTCGGAAAAGTTCGATGCGGTCGTGGTTTCCGCCGGAGTCTCTCCGCGTTCGATTCCGTTGCTTGAAAAGGCGCGCGCCGTTCAGGATCGTCGGGTTGTTTCTTACGAGGAGTTGATTCGAGGCGCGGTCTCCCCGGGGACGAAAGTCGCCATCGTCGGGGCGGGCGGAATCGGGTTTGACGTGGCGACGTTTCTCGCCGCTCCCGAAGACCATGCGCTTTCTTTGAAGCCCGCGGAGTTTTTCGCCCACTGGGGCATACGACTCGATGCCAAGGGCGGAGTTAACGGGGTCGTCGCGCAACCGAAAGCGAGTCCGAGAAAAATTTATCTTCTTCAACGCAAAGACGAACGCTTGGGCAAACGGCTTGGTAAGACCACCGGATGGATCCACCGTCGCCAACTGCAAGATCAGGGCGTCGAGATGGTCGCCGGCGTGCAGTACGGAGAGATGGCGGCCGAAGGATTTTGGATCGAGCACGAAGGAGTCCGACGCTGTTTGGATGTAGATCAGGTCGTCGTATGCGCGGGACAAGTGTCAGAAAACGAACTCCATGCGCAGCTTGAAAGCGCCGGTATTCGGAGTTTCTTGATCGGCGGGGCGAAGCAGGCGGGCGAGTTGGATGCGAAACGCGCAATCGATCAAGGAGTTCGTCTTGCCGCCGGCCTGGAGAAACATTTAGAATAGTAAGGGGATTTCGAATCGTGGGTGAGGAAACGTCGCAGGAAAAAACGCGCATTAAGTTCAGGGTGTCCGCGGCGGATGGCGTAACGTCGTCTGGGCAGCCGACGTCGCAGTGGACCGAGAAGTGGGGCGTGAGTCTCTTTGATTTCGAGGAATTCCATGTCACCGACCAGCTTTTAAAACTTCCCTTTCAGGAGAACCCTCCAAAAACCGTCTGCGTCTTTTCCGTGGCGACGGGAGCGCTCCAATTCCGACTGCTCGATTCCGACCGGCTCGCGGCCGTGAACGGCGTTGAAAGACGAGAAGCGATCGTCGGCGTGGGCGATCGAATTCGAATCGGCGAGACTCTCACGATCGAGGTCGTTTTGGCGCCCCAGGTCTCGAGTTCCAACCTCGATTCGACCCCGGTCGGTCGTTCCCGGGAAGACGGTCCGACGCTGACGCTGACGACTTCGGGGCCGGTCGCTCCCGAGAAAGAGGCGGAAAAGGAATCACCGCCGGCGCTTGCCCGAAAAATTTTCGCCGATCGAACCGACGGGTCGATCGAGATCGACGAACCGTCGTTTAAGCGTCCGGCGACGCCAGCGCCCGTCGCGACGGCCGCGCCCGCAGTTTCGCGCCCGAAAAAGAGCCTGCTGCCCGAGCCGAAAGTCGAGCTCGTTAACTTGCCCCACGCGGTTCGCGACGATAGCCTCGAATCGCGGATGGCGGAATTCGCGGATACGAAGTCCCTTAAGACGGCGAATCTTGACGGTGCGCCAACGCTAGCCGAACGGATTCTTGGCGCGCTTTCTAGGGTTCTGCGGCGCGACGACCTCACTCCGCCGGACGAGCTTCCTTCGGAATCGACCGCTGCTAAACCTTGGATCCCGGCGGAATACCGAGATCCCGGCATCCAGGCGATGCGCTCGGCCCATTACGGAGCCGAAACGTTATCCTCTCCGAGACCGTGGATTCCGCAAGCGGACGAACCCGGTGCTCGCCTCCGGGGACGGGCCCTTGTTTTTCTCGTGGCGGCGGCCGGTACGTTGATGATCGCGGTCGGCGTGATGCGGATTCTCGACGGAGTCCAGCAGGAGAGGCGAGAGCGGGAGACGTTCGCCCCGATTTCCTTTGAGAACGTGAATCGACGTGATCGAAGAAAAAGTAAGGAAGATGCGTCGGTAAGCCTCACGCGTGCGAGTCGGGCCGCGCGATCCAATCATCCTTGAGATAGGTTTGGGTGAGCAGTTTTTTCGGGCGACGAACCCGCATCCACGCCGTCCGAATCGGAAGCGAGACGATCAGTCCCGCTCGCGCCCACCACGAAAGCTCACGAAGCGGACGTTCGGAAAGACCCAACTTAAAAACGCGATCTTCGAAATGCGCGAGCGTGTGGTCGTAGAACTCCGGGAATCGCTCTAAAACGGGGTGTCCCGCCGGGAGTTTCTTCAATGCGAAGTTACGCAGGCGGCGCATCGCCAACCACTGCAGCAGGGCTTGGCCAAGCAAGACCTTGCGGTCCGCCGGATATCGGGCCAGCCAAATTCGAGTTTCCTTTTCTCCGAATTCGACGTGTTTTTCTTCGTCGACGATCGCGCTCTCGACGAGCTGCCGAATTTCGTCGTGGTCGATCGTGGTCGCAAGGGCGTAAAAAATCGTGAGGACGAGACCTTCGCCCAGCGCCATTTCCATGCAGACGTGCTCGCCCCAGGTGCCGCCCATCATCCCCGTGGATAGGAACTTTACGGCCCCGTGCGCGTCTTGCGGACGGACGCCCAGGTAGGTTTGAATTTTCAGAATGCGTTTTACATGCGAGAGCTCTTCCGCGGCTTGCCGCGCGAGAAAGCTCGCCGCCGCGAGCGTCGGCGCGCGATAGAGCCAGTGCCCGCATTGAATGCCGGTGACTTCCCCATAAAGGAATTGGTCAAAGACCCACGCGAGAAAATGTCGGTCTTCTTTGCGCGCGGGATCGAATCGCGCATCCCCGAAGTTAAATTGAAGTTCTTTTCTCCCGATCAGCATCTAAGGTAGTCTATCGCCATGGCGGTTACGGTCAAGCAATGGAAGGATCGTTCGGGAAGTGAATATCCGTGGCTCGTTGCGACGGGCCGTGACCTCACCGATGCGTTCCAACAGGCTGCCCGGGGGTTTTTTGACCTCTTCACCGACCGTTCAAGCGTGAAACCCTTAATCGAAGTCCCGATTTACTGTGAAAGTTCGGATACGGAATGGCTTTACTCGGACTGGATCAACACGCTGATCTACGAAGTGCGGGAGCGCGGCATGCTTTTTTCTGAGTTTCGGATTTTCGCCGAAGGCATCCAGATCAAGGGCGTGATTTTGGGCGAACCGATCGATCCCAAGCGGCATTCGCGCACCCGTGAATTCATCGCGGGCGCCGCGTTCGACGGCCTCTCGGTGGAGGACGTGCCCGAGGGAGTGCGAGCGTCGGCGGTTCTTAACGATCGTGAACGGCATCCGCTGCCGCTGGCGGCGTTGTGGGTGGCGGCTGCGAGGAAGGATTTATGAGACGCACTCGGAATCTGAAATGGGGGATGGCCGTACGGTCTGCCCTGATGGGAATCGCATGACGAGCGAGGTCTCCGTTTCCGGGCCGGTGCCCCCGCGGATTCTCCTTTTCTCGCGTTATTCGGAACGACCGTCCGAGCCGCCGATCGTCGAATCGCTCCACGAAGCGCTCGGCACCGGAAAAGACTACGATTATCGCCGACTGACGTTAGCGGCCGACATCGAATCCGAGACGTTGGGGGCCGAGTGTTCCGTACTTTTCGTGAATTGCCACGTGAAGGAAGACGTCGCGGATCTTTATCGCCTTTTACCGAAGCTTGAGGCGCGGGCCGTGGAGGGCACGTTACGCATCCTGGTTCTCAATGCGATCGGACATCCCGGGCTGGCCGATTTGCTACGTGCCCGATGTCCGCTAGACGTCGTCGAGCTGCCGTTGCCGATCAAGACGGCACAGTACAAACTCAAGCAGGCATTGACGCTCGTTAGCCGAGTGCGCTCTCAGCGAGCCGCGGAAAACGAGGCGCTGAATGCGGAAATGAACCGAGTTCCGAAGTCTCGACGCGAAATCTTGGTAGCCGATGCGCGGATCGGTCCCGCAGTGGGCCTAGGAACGGTGACCGTGCCCGGGGTACGGGCGGGAGCCGAGAGTTTTGCGGGAGTGGAGCTTTCCGCGGAAGCGCTTCGCCGAAACGGCACGGTCGTCTCTCCTCCCGCGCTCTTGCATGTCTACGAGCTCACCGAAAAGGGAGCGGTGATTTTAGTGCCATCCGAGTGGGAATCGAACGTTCGCCGGCTTAACGTGCGCTTCCGTTTACAAACGGGAGAAAAGAGCGCGGAGAGCGTCATGGACTGGGAATTCACGCAAGTCGAGTTGAAATTAGAAGATCACGCGCTGGTGGGCGGAAAGTTCAAATCCGGCGAATTCGATCGGCTCTTGCGCTTACTTGATCGATTCGAGGCGAGGAAGGCCGAGCTTAAGGTGTTCTACGATACCGCGCGCGGGTGATTCAGTGCCGAACTTCGATTCCCTCTCGTTCGCCGGTCGACGAATCTGGCTCGACGTTTAAAGTGATTCTCCCGACTTCACGTCCGTCGGTCGTCTCGACCTGAACACGGTATTTTCCCGGTTGATAATTCGCTTTGATCGCATAGCCGCGAAAACCCTGCTCCCGACCACCGGCGACGCTGATTGGGATCAGGTCTTGGCGTTCCCATCCTTTAGGCGTGTCGAGCATCCACCGGATATTAAGCTGGTCTTGGAATCCCCGAGGCACGAATACACGCACGAAGGTGACGATCGGATCCCCGGGGCGGGCGAGAAACGTCTGATCTCCGTTCTCCCAGAAACGCCAGCGCGAGCGGGTTTGGAGCAGGTAATAATGGCCATCTTCTTTCCGGACGCCGTGGAAAACGCCGATATAGGAAAGGGAAAGCGGCACCGGAGGAATCAGCGCAAAAACGTAGAAGATCGCGAAAGCGGTGATCACGCCAAAGCCGGTGCCGAAGATCTTCTTTCGGAGAGCGACCGCGACCGCGGCGGAAGTCTCGTGGCGCCGGGTCCGCATTTCCACAAGACGATAGACGACCGCGACCGCCCCGCTGGAAATGACCAACGCCAGCACGAACGCGAGGAGGCCGATGAACCCCAGCAAAATCGGCACGACGTAGATCCAGAAGGAAACGACGCAAAGAAAGTAGAGAACGAGTTTCAAAATCGACTGGTGGCGCTTCAATCGAACGAATTCGTTCATGAAAAGCAGGGCCGCGATCATCAGGATAAAACCGAACGAGGCGAGCAAGGAAGAGCTCTTCAGATAAAAGAACGTGTACACGTTCAACAGCGATCCGAAGAGAAATTGTGCGGCGAGGTCTCGGTACTCCCAGGCTTTCCGAAGTCTGGGAGACGTGATGGTCAATAGCCCATGGTCATGGAGGAGGATCGCGCCCAGCAGCGGAGTCAAGACCGCGAAATAAGCGATCTGGCCGAGGATCTGGACGAGGCTATCGGGGCGATCGAGCAAGAAAAAATCAAAAGCGAAGCCGACGATGAAGAAGAGGGCCGGGGCGCGAGGATCGGAGGCGAGGCGGTTTTTGA
>CAZAKW010000185.1:4991-5972 GCA_964485835.1 uncultured Bacteriovoracaceae bacterium | reverse complement strand
TAAATCCAAAGGCTACGCCTGGCCGATCTACCCCACTTACCAATTTTACCGAGCGGGGCTGGACGGTAAAGACGTTTTGCCGATCGAACCCGGCGCCCCGTCGGCGTACAATGCGGAGCTGGTAACGTGCAAAGATGGCAAGGTCGTATTCACCTCCGACCGCGGCGGCGATCTCGATCTTTACGTCGGACGCCTCGACGCTAAGGGGATGATCGTCGACATCAAACAAGTGACGAAAAAACTCGGTTACGATGGGGGCGCATTCTTTTCGCCCGATTGTACCAAGCTCGTTTGGCGTGCATCGCGACCTAAACCAGGACGCGAAGCCAACGAATACCTCGACCTGCTACGCAAGCATTTGGTGAAGCCGACGGAACTCGAAATCTATACCGCCAACGCCGACGGAACGAACGTCCGCCAGGTGACGAAACTAGGCGCGGCGACATTCGCGCCTTATTTTACGCCTAACGGAAGCCATATTCTTTTCGCGTCGAACTTCGAGAAACCGGGATCGCGCAACTTCAATATCTATATGGTGCGAGCGAACGGTACCGAGCTTGAGCAAGTCACCTACTCCAACACGTTCGATAGCTTTCCGATGTTCTCGCCCGATGGAAAACATCTCGCCTTTTCCTCAAACCGCAACGCCCGTCAACAACGGGAAACCAACGTTTTTGTCGCGGATTGGAATCCTCGACTTCCCGGCCCGATCATCACCGAGGAAGATACCCATCCGATCAACCGGTGGTACGTCGTCGCGCGCGAACTCGCCTCAAGCGATATGGACGGGCGCGGAGTCGGTACGGAAGGTCTTCGTCGCGCAGAGAACTATGTCGGCGAATTATTCGAGAAAGCCGGTATTCGCGAGATGTCGCCGATCTACGGACTAGGCGAAACGGTTAAGGGTTACGAGCACGAAATTGAGATCGTTCGCGGCGTCGAGCTCAACGAAAAAAAGACGAGCTTGAAAGCTGATTGGCG
>CAZAKW010000185.1:0-4981 GCA_964485835.1 uncultured Bacteriovoracaceae bacterium | reverse complement strand
GGCGCAAGCTCAAGACGCAAGACGAGTACGCTCCCGCCGCCTTCTCGGCGCAAGGCTCGATCGCCGGCAAGATCATCGACGTCGGCTACGGCATCGTCGCTCCGGAACTCGGGGTGGACGATTACGAAGGCAAAAACATCAAAGGGCGTATCGTTCTCGTACGGAAGCGGGTTGCGCAGGGATTGGGGCTGACTCCGGCGCAAGCAACCAGCTACGGCGATCTTCGGTACAAAGCGTACCTTGCGCGCGAACGAGGAGCCGCGGGCATCGCATTTTGGGAACCCGAAATCACGGATGAGAAAAAACCGGAAGACCTGATGGCTTCGATCAAATCGTCGAACTCCTCGATTCTTTCCGAGGCGGGAATTCCGGCGATCTTCGTCAGCCGGAAAATCGCGCTGGAGTGGATCGGGGCGACGAAGCCCGTTTCTCTCTCCGGAAAAATTTCGCTCGATCATCGAAAAATCACGGCGTCGAACGTGGTTGGCGTCATGGGTAGCGATGCCGCCTGCCGAGGCAAACGTCCGGTCGTGATCGGCGCCCACCTCGACCACTTAGGCTCGGGCGGCGAAGGCTCGCTTGAAGTCGGTTTTGCACGTAAACTCCACCCCGGCGCGGACGATAACGCTTCGGGCGTTGCGACGATGGTCGAGGCCGCGCGGGCGATTAGCGACGCATTGAAGACGAAAAAAGCGAGTGGTTGTTACCTCTTCGCGGCGTTCACCGCGGAAGAAAGCGGGATTGTCGGAAGCTCGCGCTTCGTCGACCTCCTCCGTAAGCACGGGATTCGGCCTCGTGCGATGCTCAACCTCGATATGGTGGGAAAACTCACCGACAACGAGCTTACCGTTTTTGCGGCCGATACGGCGAAAGAATGGAAAGGGATGATCAAGCGGAATTGTGATCGTTTCGCACTCACTTGCTCGGCCGGGGGCGACGGATACGGTCCAAGCGACCATATGCCGTTTTATCTTTCGCGCGTTCCGGTGCTGCACTTTTTCACGGGCGCGCACGAAGACTACCACCGGAGTACGGATACGTTCGATAAGCTCAATCCTGTTGGCGGCGTGCAGATCGCCGAACTCGTCGCGTCGCTTGCGACGGAAGTGAACGACGGGAAGACGGCACTCACGTACGTGAAAGCGAGCGGTAAATCGACGATGGCCGCGATCCAGGGACAAAACCGCGGTGGCGGCAAAGGTTTCGGAGCCTACCTGGGTACGATTCCTAATTACACCCAGATGAATACGGGTCAGATGCCGGAAGTGAAGCAGCTTGGAGGTGTCCGAGGGAAGGAAGCTCCGAAAGGAATTTTGCTTTCGGGCGCGCGGGCGGGCAGCCCGGCCGCAGAGGCGGGCGTTCGCGAGAACGACATCATCACCGCGGTTACGCTTCTGGACGAGTCGCCTGGCTTTGCCGCTGCCCAGCCGAAGATGTCGCAAACGGAGACGCTTCAAGACTTTACCTACGTGCTCCAGAGCTTGAAGCCGGGGATGCGAATCCGGCTGCGGGTTTGGCGCGGGGGAGATACGATCGAGCTGCCGGTGATCGTGGGACGACGGGCGACTCAGTAATTCCTGGGAAAAGGTCCCTTAGTTAAAAGAGATAACCCCGGGTCACGCACCGCATTGGCGGTCCGACCCGGGGTTTTTTGTTGCGATCGCCACGGAACTTTCATACGTACAGAGACTCTCGTGGGTTGGTAGCTCAGTCGGTAGAGCAATGCCCTGAAAAGGCATGTGTCGGCGGTTCGATTCCGTCCCAACCCACCACTTAAAAAATAAGAAAATTATTCACCGCTCAATCCGAAACTTAGAGTTCGCATGGAGATCGATCCGTTCTCAATGCCCTCATATTCGAATCGAAGTTCATCGTTGGATTCGGCGGCTCCGAGAATGTAAAGAAGCGGATACCAATGATCGGGAGAAGGAATGCTGAGCTTTCCGGCTTCGGTCGAAGTCGCATTCTCGACAATCGCCGAGAAGTCTCGCGCGACGATTCGACCTTTTACCCACTCGTCGAATTCGGTCGCCCAGTCGAACGGCGCTACTCCCTCCTTCCAATCCATGAGTCGGAGGTTATGGACAATATTACCGCTTCCGACGATCAGCACTCCCTGATCCCGCAGCGGTCGGAGACGTTTTCCGAGCTCGAAATGGTAATCTGACGGACGCTCCATGTAGATGCTCAGCTGTAGCACGGGTACGTCGGCATCGGGGTACATATGCCGCAACACCGACCAAGTGCCATGATCCAGTCCCCAAAGTTCGTCGTCCAAACTAATTCTGGGAGGTGCGATGTCGGATTGTATCCGTCTTGCGAGTTCTGGGCTTCCCGGCGCGGGGTACTGGATTTCAAAAAGCTCTTTTGGAAATCCATAGAAGTCGTGAATCGTTTTCGGTTCCGGCATATGAGTGACCCACGTTCCTTCACTCATCCAATGGGCAGATACGCAAAGGATCGCGCGGGGCTTCACAATTTTTCGAGCGAGCTCCTCCAACACTTCAGTAAAAGAATTTTTCGCCAGCGCATTCATCGGATTTCCGTGTCCGATGAAAACGATGGGCATACGGTTGGGGCTTGCCATCGAAGTCTCCAATCTCTGAAAAATGTAACATACACGCCACAGTTTGATGGGGAGAAAGTAGACCATGTCTTTTAACCTCGCCACTACCTGCCGCGGGACCACTTTGCGTTTTCCGTCGACATCGGAGAACGTGAATCAAAATGAACCCTCTTTTATCTCACGCAAACCCCCTCGTCGGATCTTTGCTCGTTGCTTTCGATCTCCTCGGAACCTTCGTCTTCGCGCTCAGTGGCGCAGCCGCGGGCGTAAAGAACAGAGTCGATCTCTTTGGCTTGATGGTACTGGCCTTCGCAGCAGGAAATGCCGGGGGAATTACCCGCGATTTATTGATTGGTTCCGTTCCTCCAGCCGCAATTAGTGACTGGCGCTATCTCGGGGTTTCTCTCTTCGCCGGCCTCGTGATGTTTTTCTGGCATCCGAATATCGATGTTCGTCGGCAACCTATTCTTCTGCTCGACGGGGCTGGATTGGCTCTTTTTGCCGTGACGGGCACACAAAAAGCTCTCGCGGCGGGTTTAAATCCCGGAATGGCCGCACTGATGGGAATGCTCACGGGCATCGGTGGCGGAATGTTACGTGACATCCTCGTAAGTCAGACGCCTACGGTTTTACGAGCCGATCTTTACGCAATCGCCGCCCTCGCCGCTGGCATCGTCGTCGTTGTCGGAGACGCCATGAACGTTCCCTCGTCTGTGGCGATGATCGTTGGCGCGGCCATCTGCTTTTGGTTGCGTGTGATGGCGATTCTTCGAGGATGGCATTTGCCCGTTGCAGGAACCCGGGCCGGGTTGTCATCGCGACGTCAATGAGTTACACTCAACCAGTGAGACCCTGGAACCGCCGCGACACTTACCGCCTTCTCGCGCAAACCCATGCTTTTGGGCTTTGTCTCAAATTCCATTCTTTCGGCGGCTGAATCCCCTTCAGCATCAGCCGCCCCCACTCCCGGTTCTTATCTTCACTGATCTCCCAATTTTTTGAGTCTGCGAAAACACGCGGACAGAAAGTATTTTCAATATGGAACAGACTACTCCCATCACGATTTCAAAACGCGACTTCGACCAGCTCCTCAACCTCGTTCGCAACCTCAAATCAAATTCCGCCGAACTTCTGGAGGAAGAGATTAGCCGAGCTTCCGTGGTTTCGGACGATGCTCTTCACGATAAAGTCGTCTCAATGCATTCGACGGTACAATTCGTGGACGAGACGACGGGCGCTGAATCCGTCGTGACACTCGTTTATCCCCAGGAAGCCAACATCGACGAAGGTAAGCTCTCGATCCTGGCGCCAGTCGGAATTGCGCTGATCGGACTCCGCGTCGGCCAAAACATCCAGTGGCCAATGCCCCACGGAAATAGCCGCAGTCTACGCGTGGTTTCGGTCACGCAATCTCGGGAGCGCTCTAATACGGCTTAAACAGACCGAACCATTTTCGGTACGAAAACGATCGCCCACACGAGTATCCCGCCGATCAAACACGCCGCCGCATAGCCAAGATGGTAAATGTACGAGGGGGTCAGGTAAGCGCTCGCTCGAACAATAGCAGCGGTAGCGATCAGAATCGCGGTAATCCGCAGCGGCCACGATCGTTCTTCGAATGTAAAGTCGTCGTCCCCATGCGCGATGGTCACGCGGGTCGCGATCATCAGACTCATCAAACCAAATCCGCCAATAAAAAGCAGATGGAGACCGTGAATGCCTGAAGAAGGCACCAAGGCCTGAATCAATACTCCCGCGAGCAAAAACCAACAAGACACCCAGAGGCAGCGGGCTAATGTCGTTTTCTCCGGCGGCATCCGGTGGATCCGCCAAACGGAGAACGCAATCCATGCTGCGACAAATGCACGGAGGACTCTCCCCAAGACCGGAAATCCGAACACTTCGAAAACGAATCCGATGGTCATTACTAGCGCTTGCCAAAAAACGGGGAGTTTCAACATTCGCTTGTAAAAAGGCGGGCCTCGGTGGAGCCCACGAATCTGGACAAGCGGAGTGTCGGACCAACCTAGGATTGCCGGCACTAAACGCCCCCCGACGCCAAGGGTCAGGCAAAGCAGGGTTCCTTGAAACAAAAGAATCCGGCCGGCAGCGTGTCCTTCGGGGCCTAGAATTCCAGAATCGCTTGCCGCAAGTAAAGCTCCGCCGACGGCTCCTAAGAAAAGCCCGAGGGGAATAAAGAGGAACTGAGGAGGGGGGTCCGATTCCCTCGAACGAAATCGACGCGCGAAAAAAAAGACAAGAAAAAGAACCGTGAGCGATCCGCTTGCAGGACGAAGCGCAAGGCCTCTCTCGAAGAGCGGACTCAGTCCCATTGCGGAAGAAAGGACGAGCGCGACCGCCAGTTCTCTACGCGAGGCTTCCTTCGCACCGAGGAGTTGCGGTACCGCCATCATC
>CAZAKW010000184.1:2740-5972 GCA_964485835.1 uncultured Bacteriovoracaceae bacterium | reverse complement strand
CGAACGGATTCGAGAGGAACTGCGGGCAGGTAAGGGAATCGCCGCATCAATCGAGGCGGGCTTTCAAAAAGCATTTCGCACGATTGTCGATGCAAACGTGACGAACGCGATCGCCGCCGCCGTCTTGCTTGTGTACGGGACGGGGCCGATTAAGGGATTCGCGGTGACGATGCTGATCGGGATCGTGACCACGCTCTTTACGGCCGTCTTCGCAAGCAAGGTTTTCTTTGATTGGTATGTTCGCCGCCTGGAAACGACCGGCGCAAAAACCGTCAGCATTTAAAGGATCGGATAAAATGTTCGAAATCATCAAATCGGATACTCAGATCGACTTCATGAAGCATCGAAAGCTCTGGATGGGCATTTCGGTCGTCATGCTAGCCATGGTTTTCGTCGGTTTCTTCACCAAAGGGCTCAACTACGGAATCGACTTTACGGGCGGCGCCGAAGTGCACGTCCAGGTGCCGGGAGCTTGGGACATCGGTAAAGTTCGAAACGCACTTTCCGACGGCGGTCTTCAGAACTTCAAGGTCCAGCGGATTGGCGAGCCGGAAGACTCGCAGTATCTGATCAAAGCGCAAGGAGACGAGTCGAATCTTGGGCAAGTTTCCGCCCGGGTCGATGGAATTTTAAAAAGCGCCATCACCGACGGGACCCATCAGGTGCTACGCGACGACGTGGTCGGCCCGGCCGCGGGTTCCTCGCTTCGGATGTCCGGCTTTCTTTCGATGCTCTACGCGCTTTTGTGCATCTTGATCTACGTCGCCATCCGCTTCGACGTTCGGTATGCGCCGGGCGCGGTCTTCGCGCTCTTTCACGATGCGACGATTATCGTCGGGATTTTCATCCTGACCCAAAAGCAGTTCGATTTGCAGATTCTCGCCGCGATCCTGGCTTTGATCGGTTACTCGAATAACGATACGATCGTGCTTTTCGATCGGATCCGGGAAATTCGCTACAACGACCCAAGCCTGAATATCATCCAGGCCGTGAATAAGGGAGTGAACGAGACGTTGAGCCGCTCTTTCTTAACGGCGTTTTCGACGTTTATCACCGTATTCGCGCTGTGGGTCTTTGGCGGGAAGGTCCTTGAAGATTTCGCCTTCGCGCTGATGGTCGGCGTGGTCGTGGGGACGTATTCCTCGATCTTTATCGCAAGCTCTCTGGTGGTTTTCGTCACCGAGTTCCGTCAACGGACATCCGGGAAGCAAAAGGCATCCGGTAAGAAACGAACCTATACGGTTCGGCCGGATCCGAAGTTCTCGGGTTGATTCGCGTGTCGGATTTACCCGTTGAACGAGATTGGCTCCCGCGAGATGCGCGCTTCCTTTCGGATGAAGGAAAGCAGGTAGCCGCCGCGCTCCAGGCCTCGACCGGGTTGGCTGCGCTTACGGTGCGGCTTTGCCTTTCGCGTGGACTTAGCACGCCCGAAGAGATCCACGAATTCCTCACGCCGAAGCTTGAAAGGCTCCGTGATCCTTTGTCGATTCGGGATATGGACGAGGCGGTCCAGCGGATCGCGGATGCGAAAGACGCGGCCGAACCCGTGCGCATCTTCGGAGATTACGACGTGGACGGGACGACCGGAGCCGCGCTTTTGTCGTGGTTTTTTCGAGAATGTCAGATGGATTTCGAGGCGACCCAACCCGACCGATTCAAGGATGGATACGGCCTGAATGTTCGGGCCGTCGAAGAGACGGAGGAGCGGGGATACCCTGTCCTCGTTACCGTAGATTGTGGAATCACGAGTTTCGATGCGGCGGAACGCGCGCGCGATTTAGGCGTGGATTTAATCATCGTCGATCACCATCAAATCGATTCCGAGCGCGGGCTTCCTCCCGCGTATGCGGTCGTGAATCCCCAGCGTTCGGACTGCGAATCCGGACTCAAGGAACTCTGTGGTTGTGGAGTCGCGTTTTATTTAATCCGTGCTCTGCGTGCCGAGGGCCGGAAGCGAGGCTGGTGGCCCACCGGACAAGAACCGAATTTAAAGAAACATCTCGACTTGGTCGTCATGGCGACGGCTGCCGATATGGTGCCGTTGATCGGCGACAACCATATCTTGGTCAAGCAGGGGCTTGAGGTCTTGAAGAACACGTCTAAACCGGGTGTTGCCGCGCTTTTGGAAAGTGCCGGAATCGCCCACCGGGATATCGGTCCCTCCCACTTGGGTTTCGCCATCGGGCCTCGGATCAATGCCTCGGGTCGCATGGCCTCGGCATCACATGCGCTGGAACTTTTAACGACGGAAGACCGCACTCGGGCAGCGACGCTCGCATTCGAGCTTGAGCGCCTCAATCAAGAGCGCCAGGCCTTGCAGAATTCGATCTGGGACGAAGTACGGACCCGAATCGAGGAAGGCCTAGCCGCCGGAAAATACCGGCATGCAATCTTGGTCGGCGATGCGAACTGGCACGAAGGAGTCGTCGGAATCGTCGCATCGAAAGTGACCGAAACGTTTCGCAAACCCGCGGCGGTGCTTGCGCTGCGCGAGGATTATGGCAAGGGTTCAGTTCGTTCGTTCGGTGGGAAAGACGTGCTTGAAGGGCTGCGGCGGTGTGCGCCGCTCCTCCGTTCGTTCGGCGGGCATAAGTACGCGGCGGGGCTTTCGGTCGAGCTCGAAAATTTCGAAGCGCTGATCCTCGCGTTCGATGAAGCGATCGGCGGGTTGGAAGACGCCGCCGCGGGTGCGCGTCCGCTTCTTACCGAAGGCGACGCATCGATCGAAGAGCTTGATTTCAAAACGTTGCAAGAAATCGAACGGCTTGGGCCTTTCGGCCCCGGTAATCCCGAACCGGTCTTCGTCGTGCGTGCGCGCACCGTCGGACATTCGGTGATGAAGGGACGCCACCTCAAACTTTCGCTTGAATCCGAACCGGCGTCGAAGGCGGGGCTGATGGAAGCCATTTGGTTTCACGCCGCCGAACGTGAAGAAACTTTCGCCGCGGCCACAACGGGCACTAATCTTTGGGCGGCGACTCCCGAGATCAATCGCTTTCGTGGAAGAGCCACTCCGACACTTCGCGTGAAAGATCGGCGCGACGTCCCTCCTGGGGTCTGAATTTCATCCCGCCATCTCGAATTCCGCTTCGGGTGCGGATCTTCAAGCACGTCATTTAAATGGCTCTTACACAAACCTTGTGTGACGTGATCCGGCAATTTTCTCCCTATTTTGACAGTCTTTTTCCGGGCGGTATTCTTTACCGACTGAAATAGGAAATTTCAGAGAATG
>CAZAKW010000184.1:0-2730 GCA_964485835.1 uncultured Bacteriovoracaceae bacterium | reverse complement strand
ACGTGTGTGCTCAGAATCTTTTCTCTAAAACGGCATCTGTTTGTGACCCGATGCCGGAGGTCGGGGGGCCTTTGGTCAGAGTGAAGATTCGAATGATCAAGGAAGGATTCAAAATGAAAAAAGCGTGGTTGTCGTACTCCGCAGCAGCAGGTGTTGCCGCGGTGATGGTAATGGGTTCCCAAGTTTCAACGGCTAAGGAAAAAGCGCCTCCGGCGGTTCCGGGCGAGATCATCGTAGGGATGCCGAAAAACTTTTCGGAAAGCGGTGTTCGCTCTTTCAATCTTCTTTCGAAAACCGAAATGCGCAAAAGTTTTCGGATGGCTCTTTTCCACGCGCTTGGGCCGAATGCGATCGATCGAGTTCATGGACTTCATATGGACGATTCGATCCAAAAGGTCGTGCTGAAAGACGCGAGCAAAACGCAGGAAGCGATCGAGCAGATTCGTACGTCGATGGGCGAGGCGGTTCAATACGTCGAGCCGAATTATATTTATACGACCCAAATGGGGCGGCGGAGCGGCAAGCGAACGCTCGAGCCGAACGACGTCGACTGGTCGAAACAATGGGACATGAAAAACATCGGCCAGGTCGATAAAGCGAGCGCCGGACAACCGGGTGCTCAAGGAGCGGACATCAACGTCACGCCGGTCTGGGGCCGTGGATTCGTCGGCGATCGGCGTATGGTGGTTGCCGTCATCGATACCGGGATTGACTATCATCATCCGGACCTCGCGGCGAATATCTTTAAAAACGAAAAGGAAATTCCGGATAACGGAATCGATGACGACGAGAACGGCGTAGTCGACGATGTCTATGGCGCAAGTTTCGTGTCGGGTACGGGTGTTGGTAACGGGCTTGACGATCACAGTCACGGCACCCACTGCGCGGGAACCATCGGCGCCGTCGGAAACGACGGTTTCGGGATGAGTGGCGTGAATTGGGTAGTCAGAATGCTTCCCGTGAAATTTCTCTCGGCATCGGGAGGCGGGACGCTGGAAGGTGCGATCAACGCTGTGAAGTACGCGACGAAAATGGGTGCGAAAGTGCTATCCAATTCCTGGGGCGGTGGCGGATTCTCGCAGGCGCTCTCGGATGCAATCCAAGAATCGTCCGACGCGGGAGCACTCTTCATCGCGGCGGCGGGGAACGACGGCACGAATAATGACGTCCGGCCGACCTATCCGGCAAGCTACGAGATCGCCAACGTTATTGCGGTCGCGGCGACCGACAATCGGGACGTGATCGCTTCTTTCTCGAACTACGGGAAAAGAACGGTCCATGTGGCCGCTCCGGGTAAAAACATCCTCTCGACGGTTAAAGACGGTAAGTACGATACCTACAGTGGGACATCGATGGCGACTCCCCACGTTTCGGGAATCGCAGCTCTCCTCTGGGCGGCGAAACCAAAATGGAAAGCGGCTCAAATAAAAGAACGCTTGATCACAACGTCAACCGCCGTACCTGGTTTACGGAGACTCTCGGTTTCCCGCGGTCGGGTAAATGCGTTCAATGCGCTCGCGAACATTGTCACCCCGAACGACGATCCTATCGAGTCCGACTGGGAAGATGTGGATTACGCCTTGGAATCCGACCATCCTTACGTCGACAATAAAGAGCAAAACTGGGAAATTTCCGCTCCGGGCGCGAAGTTTATCCGGGTGGTCTTTGAGCGATTTGAAACCGAAGCTCGTTACGACACCCTCACCCTCGAGTCGAATGGCGAAGTTTTCGAAACGCTTTCGGGTACGAAAGAGGGCGAATACGTAAGCGATTTTGTCCAGGGCGAACGAGTCACGCTGAAGTTTAAATCGGACACGAGCAAGGCTGGATACGGCTTTAAAGTCTCCAAGATTCAAATCGTCGAGAAAACTGGGCGCGATCACCGGCAGGAACGTCGGGAAGAGCAGCGTGAAAAACGCGCGGAGCGTCGGGCGACTAAAGCGGCCCCGACCGCACCCGGCCAGAGGTAGGCCAATTTTTATCGAATAATGAGTGTGACGACCCGGGCGAGGGGGAATCCCCCTTCCCGGGTTGATGTTTTTTGGAGATACTACGGGCCATGCTTTGTGCCTTCTTTCCTTCTCGAGTCGTCATCGGTTCGCTTTTGTTGGCTTCGCTTATCGGTGCCGGCTGCGATCGCTCGGAACGGCTCCGAAGCCCCGGTAACGAATCGTCCGAAGGGATTGTTTCCCCAAGCGCTGCCGCCTCGGAGGAGCTCGACCAAGTTAGGATTCGGAGAATTCGACGGGAGTTCGACGAAAGACTGGACCGCGAAGAGGCCGACCTTCGGCGGGAGCACGCCCAAATTCGCAAAGCGGGCGAAGCGGCTCGGAAACGTCGCAAACGCGAATGGAACGAGGGCGAAAAGGCCAATCGTCGGAAGTTTTTCAAAGAGAATCCACGCGGTCCGGATCGACGGGCCTACGTGCAGGAATTCAATCGTCGGCGGAAAGAGTTTTATTCTCTGTTGCAGGCGGAGGATCGAAAAGAGAAGGAGACTCTCGACGGTCAGAAAAAATCCCAGCGGCAGGCCCAAAAATCGCGTTTGACCGCACTTGATACTTATCTCCGCCGGAACCGCCCACCACCGTCGGAGTTGTTGGTTGATTCGTTCCGTTCGTCGCCTGCGGCATCTCCGATGCCATCGTCTAGCCCGTCTCCGATGCCCGCACCGGTGAGCGCAATTCCGATTGTCGTCGTAGGCGCGAGTCCCACGCCGTCGAATGTACC
>CAZAKW010000183.1:0-5981 GCA_964485835.1 uncultured Bacteriovoracaceae bacterium | reverse complement strand
GAACGCCCAGTTCGACATGTGCTGCCGGGTGATACGTTATCTGAAATTGCCCATTCTATTCTTCCGGGTCCCGTTTACGGGCCGGGAAATTCTTTGGCGAAGATCGTCCGACTTAATCCCCAAATCAATGACCCAAATCGCATTTTTCCCGGTGAAATCGTTAGAATCTCGAATGGCACCAGAACGACAACGTCGTTTTATCGAATTCAAAAAGGGGATACGCTCACGGCGATCGCGGCCCGTAAGAATATTTCCTTGAAGACGATCTTGATGAAGAATCCCGAGATTCGGAATCCAGACTATATTCGCGCCGGAGACTTTCTCCGGCTAGCGGAACGCCAACCCGCTCAAACGCGACCAGAGATTGACGACGATTCCGGTTCGCTACCTCTAGAGGAGAAATCGAACTCTCTCCTGGCAGAAGATCCGAACCCTGAATCACACACCGCGTTCTTCAAAGTTTCTCCACGGTTCTCATATCGCCGTATCGACGGGTTCGACCCGCGAACCCAATCTTCTGCTACGCTAATATCCCGATTGAATACGGGCGTTGGCCTTAGCCTCGGACAAGAGTGGTCAGATCGGCTGCAAACAGACGTTTTTCTGACGCTGGAAAGAAATGAGTTTGCTCCGTCTGCAACGCGAGAAATACAGAACCGCGCCGTTGTAACTAGCGGGCTTGGATTGGCTTGGGGCTATAATTTAGCGCAGAAATGGTACCTAACGGGCGGGGTTGGGTACGAGGAAAACCTTTTTTATTATGCGCCAAGCAACAATTCGATCCGCATCGAGGCCGTGCGGCTTCCCCGCATTGATTTAGGTGCGACTTACCGCCTTTACCATGACGAAAGAAGAGGAGCCGAAATTTGGACAGGCGCCACTCTCATTTATTTTATGTCAGCGAAAACGGATGGTTACACAACGATTGACGGGCTGGGCCATAGGGGTACGATAAAAGTGATTAAAGCTGTCAATAAAACCACTGCTCTGGACGTTTCTCTTTTTTATTCAAAGACATCAATCGACACGTCGATTGTCGATCGCAACGAATCAAACGTCGGAGCTGAAATCGGGTTGAAATGGAATTTTGGAGAATAGCCAAATTATCTCGCAAACCACGCGCCATCTTAGTCTGCGTGGTGTTGCTCCTTGCCTGCAATCCTCTTAGCGGAAAAAACGAAAAGATGTCGCGTATCAACGAACGCCATCTTTTCAACGAGAGTGAAGTTTTTCCTGACCCACCGTCCGTATCGGTTTCCACTCCGACGACACTTGCTCACGAACGCAAACCCATTTGGACTGTCACCAGCGGCGCGGGAGGCATCGGCACATTTCGATATAAAATCAACGACAGCGATCTCACGTCGGGCGCAACAACGATTCAAACTAACTCAATCGTACCGCCCGCGAGCCTTAGCCTGGGGGTCCACACGCTCTATATCCAGGAGCAAAACCAGTATGGAAACTGGTCGGACTCCGTCGCATCGACGGTAACAATCACATGCCCGATCGATTGGTTTAACTGCAGCTGGGGAAACCGAAAGAGGGTTACCGTGTCCGCCGCCCAAATTACGGGGACTCTTTCGAACTTCCCCGTCTACGTGGATCTCGCAACGATGGGTAACGATTTTTTTTCCGCGATTCGGGCCGATGGCGCCGACATCGTGATAACGGCTGCGAATGGAACCAATAAGCTTGATCGCGAACTTGAGACACTGAATGTCGCGGGAGAAACGGGTTCACTTTGGTTTAGAGCACCCTCCGTGGCGAACGGGACCGAGTTCTATATCTATTACTCCTACGCCAGCGCTTCGGAGACCAACGCCGCTTCGACTTGGGATGCGAATTTCGTCGGCGTTTGGCATCTCGCGAATAATCCCGCAGGCGCGGCACCCCAAATCTTGGATTCTACAGCTAACAATCATGGAACGGCGGCTGGGGGCATGGGCGCCGGAAATCTCGTTTCTGGAAAACTGGGAGGCGCGCTCTCGTTCAACGGGACCGCGCATCACGCCGTACTCAGCGCTGATGGCGGAGTGCTTGATATTAATGGTGCGGGGGCAACCCTAAGCGTTTGCGCATGGGCTCGTTTCGCCGCGCTCCCGGGCGGGGGCCAGTATCCTCCGATCCTCAGTAAAGGCGATAACCAGTACATCCTTAAACTACACGACTCAAGAAGAGTGGAATGGAAGTCAGGTAACGTCGGGCTGTTCGGTGACACCGTATTCGCGGCCGGCGCTGTGAACCAATGGTTCCACTTCTGTGGAATCAACGACGGAACCAATAATCGTCTTTATGTGGACGGCGTTCTGCAGGCGAGCCAACCCGCGGCGGCTTCGATCGGAGACCAGAACCACGCCGTCTGGCTTGGACGTGATTCCCAGAATACCGGTCGATACTGGAACGGACAAATCGACGAAGTGAAAATTTCAAATACCAACCGGACGCCGGCTTGGATTATCGCGGAGTATAACAACCAGAGCAATGCTGGCAGCTTTTACTCGGTTTCAACCTCTCAAACCTATTAGGCGAGCGGGCACATAGGGCAGGATGCCCGCGAACCCTCTTTCGTTTCTAAAACAGAGAGAAAAGAAGTGGCGTCGCTGAAGCCTATAATTTTAAGTGGCGGAGAGAGTGAGATTCGAACTCACGGTACGATTGCTCGTACGCTGGTTTTCAAAACCAGTGCCTTAAACCACTCGGCCATCTCTCCGCATTCTTTGGGCGTATCACGACTTTTCGCCCACCATCCAGATTTCACTTCCGCGCTTCTCAAATCCCTTCGCTCGCGCAAGGTATGGGTGGAGAACGGATGGAATCTTGATTTCGCCTTTTTCGTTCTGGCCGTTCTCCAGGATCGCGACGAACGTGCGGCCGATCGCGAGGCCAGAACCGTTTAATGTGTGGGCGTATTTCGGTTTCCCGCCTGCTTCGCTTCGGTACCGGATCTGGGCGCGGCGCGCCTGAAAATCTCCGCAATTCGAACACGACGAGATTTCTCGGTAGGTGTCCTGGGCCGGAAGCCAGACTTCCAGATCGTAGGTTTTCGTCGCTCCAAACCCCATGTCGCCCCCGCAAAGCAACATCGTGCGGTAGGGGAGCCCCAAAAGCTCCAAGACTTTTTCCGCGTCCTTCGTCATCTTTTCAAGTTCTTCGAACGAGGTTTTTTCGTCGACGATTTTCACCATTTCGACTTTTTGGAACTGGTGTTGGCGAACCAATCCGCGCACGTCTTTCCCGTACGATCCCGCTTCGCTGCGAAAACACGGCGAGTATGCCGTAAAGTACATCGGGAGCTTTCCGGGATCGATGATTTCGTCGGCGACGATATTCGTAAGCGGAACCTCCGAAGTCGGAATCAAAAAAAGTTCGCGCTCGCCGACCGTGGTTCGAAAGAGGTCTTCTTCAAATTTCGGGAGTTGTCCCGTGCCGGTCAGCGCCTTCCGCGAAACTAAAAACGGAGGGATGATCTCTTCGTAGCCGTGCTCCCCGGTATGGAGATCGAGCATGAATTGAATTAACGCGCGTTCAAGGCGCGCGCCGGCCCCCCGGTAGAGCGCAAACCGCGCGCCCGAGATCTTCGCCGCCCGCTCAAAATCGATGATCCCCAGCGCCTCACCGATCGCGACGTGATCCTTCGCCGGAAAAGCGTGGCGTGTGGGCTCTCCCCACCGACGCACTTCCTGGTTGTCGCTTGCTTCTCTTCCGTCCGGTACAGATTCGTGGGGAAGATTTGGAAGACGGAGACTCATATCGTCGAGCTTTGCTTGCACCCCTTTGAGTTCGTCGTCCAAAATCGTCACACGCTCGCCGAGGACGCGCATCTCGGCCATCAGTCTGTCCGCCTCTTCGCCCGCCTTCGGATCGGATTTCGCTTTGCCTTTAAGCTGGCCGACTTGCTGGCTACCCGCATTTCGTTTCGCCTTGAGCGCTTCCGTCTCCTGGATCAGCTCGCGCCGTCGTCGCGAATGCGCGCCAATCGCGGAAATCTCCTCGGCCGAGAAATTTTTTTTAGCGAGGCCTTTTTCAAGCAGATCGATCTGTTCCAGAAAGTAACGGGGGTCCAGCATGATCCGACTTTACCAAAAACCCCGGCCTAGAGGTAGCCTTCGATCTCAGCTTTGTCGGAGGCGTCGGGCTCCATTTGGAGGTACTTCTGGAACGCATTCCGGGCGGCTACTCCGTCGCCCATATCGCGGTAACACTCACCCATCCTTTTATAGAGGGTAGGATTACCGGGATCGAGGCTGATTGCCGTTTGAAAAAGCGCTATCGCACCAGGGTAATTCTTGAGCCTGTGGTTCGCAATTGCCGCGTGCAGTTTGGCTTCCTGGTTCTGGGGCTGCATTCCCATGGCTTTCGCTAGATGCGTCAAGGCTCCTTTTCCGTCCCCAAGCTCGATCAACGCTTTGCCCAAAGAGATCAAAGTCGGCACGGAGTTCGGATTATTTTTTAACTCCGCTAAATACTCTTCCGCCGCGACCTTGTGATTCGACATATTCGAGTACATCACCCCTTTGTAATAATGGAGGTTCGGGTACTTCGGATAGATCGCGTAGATTTTATTCAACTCGGCTTCCGCCTTCTCAAACTGAGCTTTTTTCATGAAAATCCGGTAGCGCTCCAGGTATCCTGACGGATCCGAAGCGTTTCGGTCTGAGTAACTTTTGAAGGCTTCCAGTGCCCGGTCGAGCGATTTCTTATCCGTATTCTCGTCGTTCAGATAAATCTGGGCCTGCAGTTTCCAGGGATAAGCGTAGTCGGGATTCGCCTGGCGAGCTTGATCGATGAACTGTTGGGCGACCGTCCACTGGCCTTTTTTTATTTCAAGCTCCGCGATGGCCGCCAAGAGTTCCGCTCGGGCGACGGTTCCGCGCTGGAGTTCGTCCCGAAGGTATTGGATTCCCGAATCCAGCCCTTCCACCTCGGCGGCGGCTTTGGCGGTAAGGATAACGGGCTCCGGATTTAATGGATCGTACCTGCGGGCCAGCGCAAAGAAGAACGGCGCGTCCTTGAAGCTTCCGACCGCCATCAGGATCTTCCCGTAAGCAATGTAAACATCCGGATCGATCGTATCGCGCGACATCGCTTTTCGGTAAAATGTCGACGCCTCAAGGTAACGACCTTGCTTGGCGTACATATCTCCGGCCGCCTTATCGATCGAGGACTGGCTCACGGCAAGTTTCCGAAACTTGTCCATCGCTTTTTGGGCGTCATCCCACTCGTAGCTTTGAATCAACACTGAGATATACTTCGACCAAACTTCGATCGAATTTGGCGCCATCTCGGCGGCTCGTTGGTAGTTAAGCCGAGCGTTGATCAAATCGTTCAGTTGCAAAAACATGTCCCCGATTTTTACGAGGGGAGCGACTGACTTAGGATTCTCCGCACGCGCATTGAGGAATTGGGAAAGCGCCTCCGAAGTCTGGCCCTGTTTGAGGAACTTCTCACCCTCGCCTAAATACAGGTACATCCTGGCTTCGTTCTTAGCGTTCGCGACCGACCCCCCTTCGCGTCCTAGAAGGGTGTAGTATTCCAATAAATAGTCCCGGTTAGAACGCTCCAATTTCAGCGCACGTTTCACGGCGCTAAGCGCACCCACGAAATTCTGTTTTACAGAGTAATGTTGGGAAAGAAGGTAGTACGCCTGGCCCAGATCCCGTGGAGAGAGAAACTCGGGATGTTTAAGCAAGATCTCTAGGTCCGTCGCCGAACCGGAAATATTTCCGTCCTTCCATGCGACATACACCTTCCGCAAGCGTGAGCGTGCATGGGTTGGCCAACCCTTTACCGCTTTTTCGTATTGCTCGACGGCGGCGACGGAATCTCCTAGTTCTTCGATAATCCTCCCACGCAGATAAAAAATCCGGGGGCTCCACGCACGGTTATCGGGAAAGTTTTGGATATATTTTGAGGCTTCCTGAGCCTTCCCTTTAGCGAAGAAAGCTTCCGCAATATAGATGTAAAGTGACGGGTCAAAC
>CAZAKW010000182.1:0-5987 GCA_964485835.1 uncultured Bacteriovoracaceae bacterium | reverse complement strand
TATAACGAACCTTCCCGCTCGTGACCAAGTCGTCCATCGCCCGCAACGTCTCTTCAATCGGCGTCGTCCCGTCGAATCCGTGCATATAATAGAGATCGATATGGTCGGTGCGAAGGCGCCGCAAACTCGCCTCGCAAGACTCGATGATGTGGAAGCGGGAAGAGCCATAATCATTCGGTCCCTCACCACTTGGAAAGGTCGCTTTCGTCGAAAGCATCAAGCGCGAGCGCTTGCCCTGGATGGCTTGGCCCAGGATTTCCTCGGATGCGCCCGCGGAATAGCCGTCAGCCGTATCGAAAAAGTTCATCCCGGCCTCGAGGCAGACATCGACGAGCCGGGACGCCCCCGCGACATCCGTATTCCCCCACGATTTGAAAAATTCGTTGGTCCCGCCGAATGTTGCGGTTCCGAAGCTAAAAACAGGAACTTTCAATCCAGATTTTCCGAGTGAACGATAGTGCATACGCGAGAGCATAGACCGTGACGCGGCGTGCTTTAAAATAGATTCCGAATTTGGCGCCCCTCGTTGCTGCTCATTTCAAACCCAAGCCGCGCCCGTAGACGTATGTTTTCCGTGTGATAGATTCACGGTCGATGCGCCATAGAGTCCTCCTTTCGTTTCTTACGCTCACGACTGCGCTGCTCGGATACCTCTTCTGGAGAACGGTCCTCCCTCTCCGGGAATGGAGTCCTCTTTTTTGGGTTCTAGTCGGCCTCTTCTCCGGTGGCTTCCTGCTCTTTCTTTGGATGCCGCTCTTTTTTTGGTCCTCAAACGATACCGAAGTCTCCGCGGTGGAACCGTGGCTTGAGCGCGGCGCCCATGTCGCGATGGGCTTCTTCAGTTTGCTTCTTTTGATCGTCCTCGTACGCGACATCGCCATTGTGAGTTTCTTGGCTTTTGGAATCCTAACGCCGCTTCCATCTGAAACGACCGCCCTCCTCGCCCTCGGCACAACCACGTTTCTTTTTGTCCTGGGAGTGCTGTTCGCGGCGTTTGGCCCCTTTGTGAAAACCATCGCTATCGACACTCCGGATGCCCGACCTGGCGTCGCCCCTCTTCGCATCGTCCAGATCAGCGATTTACACGTCGGCACCTGGATTGGACGAAGATACGTCGAACGCGTCGTCCGACGCATCGAAGCCGCAGGCCCCCTGGATCTGCTCGTCTTTACGGGCGACATCGGCGACGGAGATCCCAAGCAACATGCGCAAAGCCTAGAGCCTTTTCGGCGCCTAAAGCCACGTCTGGGGAGCTTTTCAGTCACGGGCAATCATGAAGGCTACTGGGGCGCAGTGGCTTGGAACTCCGTTCTTGAGGATCTCGGGTTTCGTATTCTTCGAAACCAAGGGATCGAAATCAACGATCCTCAAGGAAGAAGCTTCACGATTCACGGGGTAGACGACGCACGCCCCGACTTGGAATCGGCGCTAAGGAATCTTAAATCGGATTGTTTCTCTTTGCTTCTGATCCACCAACCCGACCTCGCGCAAGCGGCGACCCAGCGAGGCGTCTCCCTCGTTCTCGCTGGCCACACGCACGCCGGCCAGTTCGCCCCGTGGAGCCTGGTGATTCGTTTTGTTCACCGCTATGCCAGAGGTCGTTATCAAGTCGGCCCGAGCGTCGTTTACGTAAACTCGGGCACGGGCTATTGGGGTCCACCCCTCCGATTAGGAAGCCAATCCGAGATTTCTCGATTCGAAATACGGTAACGGATCAAAAACGGTTTAGGACGCGATTTAAAGGCAGATTTTTTCGGGCAGCGCCTGCGAGTCCACCGTCGCGCAAGCACGATCCGAGTGACAAGTTGCGGAGACGAATTTCTGGCTTAAAACGCGTCCCATGACGAGGGCTTGATCGACTTCGAATGTGGAAGAGACCAGTAAGACGGTCCCCGGCAGCGACATAAAATCGATTCGAAATTTTCCATGCGGTTGGCCAAGCGTCCACACGGTTTCATACGGGGCGTCGATCTCAAGATCCTTCCACGAGACGTTTTTCGCCTCGATCAACACGACCGCCGTCGCCTTTTTGGGTACTTTGACGGAGATCGTTCGTAAGCCTTTCAGCTGCGCTTCGCTCACGGTAAAACGGTTTACTCGCGGATCGCTTCCTACCAACGTCAAATCACAGTCCTGACCAGCGCGAACACACTCCACACGAGTTTCACCATTCGTCTTCATATCCAGCAAATGAAACTGCAGGTCGATGAGCTGGTCGAAGGCGACCCCAAAATCAATCGCGGCGTGCTTGCGGGTTCCGCCGTAAACGTCCACTCGTTCTCGGAACTTAACCTTGGTCTGGTAAGCAGCCGACCCGGAGTTCACGCGGGTCCATCCGAACTCTAACGTTTCGGCGACGAGATCGTACCGTCCGACGGACCGCCCCAGCGCGTAACCAAGATCGACTCCGTCCAAAACTAGTTGTTTTCCCGCCACCCCTTCCGCCACGTCCATCCCGCGCAGCCAGGCGGATTCCGCAGCAAAGATCGACCAATGGTTCCAGGGCGCAAGCAACGACGAGTTACAGGCAACCGGCGTCGGAGAAGGACTCGGAGAAGGACTCGGAGAAGGTACCGGGGAGGGTTCCGGCGTCGGCGTCGGCCTCGGCGTCGTCGAAGGAATTGGCGAAGGCTCGGGAGATTGGGGAAAAACGCTGCGTGGCGTGCTTGAGGTTCGATTCCCACCGCTACATCCCGCGAGGGCCAAAAAGACTAAACTGCCCGCCACACCGATTCTAATCCGACGAAGATTTGCCATCGAGCGATTCCTTTAGTTTACGAGAAGGACTAATTCTGAGCGCGAGGCGAGCGAGGTTTAAAACCGTCGTCCGAGGCGACCTTCGCGGCTGGATTCCGGTTCGCGATCCGGCGCGAACTGGATTGGGAGTACCGTTCGTTTCGTTGCTGGTTTCGACGCGCCATCATCCGGCGATTCGCCTCGTTGACCACGGCGGGCGACGGCAAAAGAAGCGAGGGATTGATCGCGGTGACCCCTTCGCGCACCTCAAAGTGAACGTGAGGGCCGCTCGATCGCCCCGTGTTTCCGGAAAGCGCGATCAGTTGTCCTCGCCGCACTTTCTGTCCGGCTTTCGTGTAAAGCTTCGAATTGTGCGCGTAGATCGTGGAAAGTTTACCGGCATGCCGGACCACGACCATCTTTCCGTATCCGCTGATCTTGCTGCCGGAATAAATCACCTTGCCGTCGGAAGCCGCGTAGACCTTCGTACCGGTCGAAGCGCGAAGGTCGATCCCGTCGTGATAGTCTCCGTTTCGGGATCCAAATCTGGAAGTGATCCGGACTTCGTTGGTCGGCCAGCGCCAGGCGTGCGTTTTCGCGCGGAGTTTACGGGTTTGGGCGGCGGACAAGGTCCCGACCTGGTCCGTTCCGCGAACGCGGTAAGAACTTTGCTTGGCCGAAACGCGGTCGTGCTTGGTGATCGAACGCGTGCTTCGCACCCGATCCCGTTTTTCGCCGTGAAACCTTCCCGAAGCGCAGCTGGATCCCAGCGCCGCGATTGCGATCAGAGAAACGGCGTGGAGAAACGCTCTTCGGGTTTGGGTCGTAACGTTCATCATCCCTCTTTTCCCGGCCACTAGCGGCGGCCCTTTCGCTTCATGAGGACGGAGTTGCCCCACTCTTCGATGAGTTCGATCATGTATTCGTGATAGGTCGTATCGAGGCGCATCGGCGTAAGTGCCGCATACCGATCGTCGACCGTGTGGCAATCCGTGCCTGCTTCCTCAAGAAAGCCCTCGTAGCCGCCGCCAACCCAAAAATAATCTTTCCCACGATGATCTCGGCGCTTGAGGATCTTGGCGTTATAGTGCCGAAAGCCTTGCCGAGCTAAGCTGATACCGCGAATTCGGGACATCGGCAGATCGGGAGAGTTCAGGTTCAAAAACGTATCCGGAGGGAGGAGGATCTTCCCTTTCCCTCGCGAGGTGAATGCCCGAATCACCTCGACCGCAAGCTTAGAGGCAGTCTCGTAATTCGCTTTCGCCTCGGGACGCGGTCGATAAAAATCCACGCAAAGACTGACCGCAAGCGCGGGCAAGCGATTCAAGCACGCCTCCCGCGCGACCGACACCGTCCCGGAATAGTAAACATCCTGCCCCATGTTCGCGCCGCGATTCGGACCCGAGACGACCAAGTCGGGTTTCCCCTTCTTGAAGAGTTCCGAAAGCGCGAGCTGCACGCAGTCCGCGGGACTTCCGCTGACGCCGTAGAATCCGTTTTCCATCCGGATCACCCGTAGCGGCTTATGCAAAGTAAGCGAGTGTCCGGTCGTACTCTTTTCTTCCAGCGGCGCGACGACGGTCACATCCGCTATTTTCGAGAGTTCCTTGTGGAGGACCCGTAGGCCCCGGGCATGCACGCTATCGTCGTTACTCAGCAGGATTCGCATAGACTTATAAGTCTAACGAGAGCGAATCCCTCCAGAAATGGGCAGGAAATGCCGACCTAACCGCGCAAGAGCGGATCGCGAATCATCGCCACCGCTTCGATCGCGCGATTCCGAGATTCGCCTTCCGGCGTATTGACGCTCGTATAGGTGCACCGAACTCCGGCCTGCTCGAGTTTGGCGCAAGCCGCGGTCAGAATCGAATGGCCGAGCAGGACCGAACCCAGCGTCGAGAGCGGTCCGGCGCGTACGTCGTCGGCAATTTCCAAACAGGCATCCCCTCGGTACCCGCCGGTATCGACCGTCTCGTCACAAACCTCAAAGAGCCTTTGTCCGCTCGGATGGCGCGACGCGACCGAAGTGCTGTGCACGACGCTCGTGAATGCAACGGTGTAAAGTCCCCGCTTTTTTGCCTCCAATGCGAAATCAACGACGGCCGGGTTAATCCCCGACTGCGATGAAATCCAGATCATCTCCCCGGCCTTTGGTTCGGCGCGAGCCAGCATCATATTGGCGACGGCCGCCGTTCGCTCCAGCACGCGCACGACGGGAGGGCCCGCGGTGGGAAGAAGGTAATCCGCCACGATTGGGACAAGAAAAGAGCAGCCGCCCGCGCGGTGATAGAGTTCCAGCGAAAAAATCGCGGCGTGTCCGCTGCCAAAAACGAAAAGCGAGCGCCCCGCCTGGACGTCCGCGACGATCCTCTCGACGAGCGACTCCATCCGACCCGCGTTCGCCTCCACGATTCGTTCTAAATGCGGAAGCGCGGCCTCCGAATAACTTCGGACGGTGATTTCGGGGTGCTTGGGGTTCGCCATCGTTTTTCCTTTAACGAGGAGCCGCGCCCACCATCGCGCCCGGATCCGTGAACGATCCGAATCCGGAACCGGTCAGGTTCAGCGAAAGGTTAAAGCGGAAGCTCCCACGCCAACCAGTATCTTCCGGACGAATTTTTTCGGCAATGGTTTGAAAGTATCCCAAGTCTAATTTCCAGCATTCCGACGGACTTTGAAACGTGAGCGTCGTATTCGCTTCTTGCCAGCGACTCCTTAAAAGGTCGTAGGCGATTTGAAAGCCGGGCATGATGTAATCGTTGATCGAAAACGTCGCGTTTACCCGAAAGCTCTGGTTCTGAGACTGGAGATTGGAACGGTTAAAAACATAGGACGCGCCGATGCTTCGCTCGTAGGCAAGCACCCTGCCCGCCCCTCGGGCCATGACCCAGGTGGTGCCAAGGGACAAGAGATGGCGGTTGGTTTGCTCCGATATCGGCTGGTACGGGATGTAGTAATAATCGAAATAGCCGGAAACCTTGTCAAACCGCGCGGTCATCAAGCTGTAGATCCGCGATAATGGCTGCGGCTGACGTGTCGGCGGCGTGCGTTTCTCGCGATCCAACTCGCGAATGTTATAACTCTGTCCGACCGACCATTCGAGCGGCTGGTCGTAAGAATAGACGGCGGATGCGGCCGGCGTCCCAGGGTTGACGATCGCGGTCTTTCGTTTGCGCATCAACTGGGTCGTGAAACCGTAGGAGACCGAATGGCCCTTGGGTACGAAATAGTTGGCGTTGTTCAGCGTGTTC
>CAZAKW010000181.1:0-6018 GCA_964485835.1 uncultured Bacteriovoracaceae bacterium | reverse complement strand
CCTCCGGATTGAGGTGGGCGTCGACAACCCCACGTGGCGGAAAATTCTCAGTTCGATCATCGGGCATGACGGTCCCTCGATCGAAGGGAGTTGGTGGAAGATCCATTACGAGCGCGAGCTTGGGAAATCTTATCCGAGCGTCCACTCCCGCGAAGCTTTGATCCACTGTTACCTCGACCGAATCGATCAGGGCGGCCTTTTTCGAAGCCGAAGCGGACAACTCAACGGGGGTCTACGAAAGATCAGTTACGACCTTTATACAAAGGAGGGCGCTTTCCGGGGAAACTTGCCAGCGACTCTTTCGGAGATCTTCGGGGCTACGCGGATCGGTAGCCAAGAACAACTCGATTACCTCGACGAGGTGGTGAAACCTCGGCTTTTAGGCACCGAGCAGCTTCCTAAGATTGTGCGCGAGATGAAGCGAAAATTCCTTGAAACCGGAAAATACTTCGAGCGGGTTTTGATCGAGCCAGAGCATCCCGAACGCGTCCGTATCGTATTGGATCACGGAGAAAACGTCGAAGTGTCGGACCTTGACGATTTTTGGCGAATTCTGTACATGGTGTCGTTAAAGGGCGCCGTTTCGACCTTCGCCAAGCGAACCCTATGCGCGTAACCTCTCGTTTCTCGGGGAGTCGGACTTGGTACTTTCCTTGCTTCAATAGGAGTGTCGGGACAAGGATTTTGTCCGACTTCACCCATGGAAAGGGAGTTTATGTCGATTCGCGTTCTCTACTATATGGCGGCGATTTTCGCGGTCCAGGTCTTCGCTTCGCAGGTCCCGGACTTTACCCATGGGTCTTTTCCGACCGTGTCAAAGGCCCTTCCTGACCGGATTACGCGGAATCCAGCGATCATCCAGGAGTCGGTGGTTTACGCCAATGACTGGAAGGAAATGATTCGCGCAAGCGACCTCGCCGCGAATCAAATCGGTTTTTCAGCGGCGTTCGTGGCTTGGACGGATGCGTTTTCGCGACGACTGGAACGGGTCATGCCGACCGAGGTCGCAAGATAGACTTTTTCGCCCGCGGGAGCCTGATCGACTTTTTCGGCGTAAAGACCGCTTTGGATCAATTGCCTGATTCTTTGTTCAAGCCCCGAAACTTGTTGGTCGTGCCGAAGCGCCGCCATCAATGCGATTTTCGATGCATCCTTTTTGTGGCTTTCGAAACGCGCTTCGTTTCGCTTGGCCTCTAAAAGATGCATGCGCAAAGTCGTGATTTCTTCCGTCTTGGTCACGGATTCAGCGGCCCGCAAGGCGACCGCGGATTTAAGCTCGTTGCGAAGGCGCTCGTTTTCTTCGGTCGTCGCTTTCAGTTTTGTTCGAAGTCGATCGAACTCCTCTAGGGATTCTTCCCGAAGTCGGGCGGTTTCTTGGGAAGCCGCGCGCGCGATTCTTCGTTCTTCGGTGATGAGGGATTCGCAATCTGCGCGGATCTTCTGGATGGCCTGCGTTCCTTCTCGTTGGAGTTGGGTAACGCGGACTTCGGAGGCCTGTAATCGGCTTGAAGCGGATTCGAGTTCGCGTCGGTAGATCTCGGCCGAGCGGGATTGGGCGGTACTGGATTGGGTGGCCTCCGCGAGCGAGGACTCCAGGCCGTGGAGGCGGATCCGTTGTTCGGCGACGATTCGTTTCGCCTTTTCGTGCTCTAGGATTAGCTCGCGCGCTTGATTCTCGCGCGCTAACACTTCGCCCCACGCGGTTTTGAACTGGTTTAATTCAGCGAGAATCGCCTTTTCGCGTTCCTCGACCGATTGGGTTTCGCCCTTTGATCGAGCGAGATCCGTTTGTAAGCTTCGATACGCGTTCGAGACGGCTTTAATTTTTTGGTCGCGTAAGCCAACTTGTTTTTCTCGTTCCGAGACGCGCGCTTGAAGGTCCCGAACGGCATTCTCAAGAATTGTCCGGGTCGCGAGATAGTCTTGGGCGATTTTCTGATTCTTTTTTTTCTCCTCGGCCAGCGACGATTCCAACTGGCGCACGGAGGCCATGAAACCCTCGAGATGCTGATTGATGGACGGGCCGGGAGCGCTCATGGAAGACCTCTTCTCTTACCCATTTTGGCCGTCGGTGCGGGGCGAGATCAATCGGTGAAATTTGCCGGTGGATGGTTCACAAAAAATTGACGCTCGTCAAACTTTCAAGCGACCTCTGCTCGATACCGAAGAGAATAAAAGGGCATCGCAGGACAAATAGGGGAACTATGATTTCGTTGAAGCTGAAGTATCTAATCGTTCAAGGTTTTTCGGCTCTGGTGAGCATCAGCGCGATTGCTCTGCTCTACTATTTCTGTAGTTACGGGTTCACCAAGCTTGTCGATATTAGTGCTAAGAATCTTGGTGCGCTCTACGGCGTCGGCGAGCTTAAGTCGATGCTCTGGATAGAGCGTGTGCAACTGCGCTCTCATCTAAGGAATACCGGAAAAGCGACCACTTTTATAAAAACCGCCGAGAAAGTCACCTCGCTGGCGGAGATGATAAGGGAAAACGCGACGGCTAACGTTCGGGTCGTGATCGACGGTTTCGTCGAGATCCACAACGAGATGCATGCATCGATCCAGGCGGAACTTAGTAGTACGGGTGTGGTCGACGAGACCGCGGCTCTTGTTCGGGCCCATCTGTTTTACGAGCGCGCCCACGCCGCTCTAAACGACGTTGGAGAACACCTGCTTCTCGAAGCCCAAGAGCAGCAAGGTTCTAGCATCCGAGGATCGACCCAATCGATGGAATTTGCGCTCGTGGGCGGAGTCGGATTTATGATCTTGATTCTCTTGGGATCTTTTTTCTATCTTCGCCGATCGGTCATCACGCCAATCGTTGCGATATCAGCCGCGTCCCTCGATGCTGCTCACGGCGACTACCATTCCATTCCCACTACCGGGTCGGATGACGAAATTGGCCTGCTCGCGAAGAATTTTAATCAGATGATCGATGAGATTGGCCGGGCAACCGAAGAGTTGAACGAGTTTAACCGCTTGCTCGAGGAAAAGGTGAAGGAAAGGACCGACCAATTGCTTGAGACCGAAGGAAAGCTCGTAACGGCGGCGAAGATGTCGGCGCTAGGGGAGATGGCCGGAGGCGTCGCTCACGAGATTAATACACCGCTTGCAACAATTGGTCTTCTCACAGAGCAAATCAACGAACTTGTGCAGGAGGAACCGCTTGATCGTGCGATGCTTTCGAAAATGGCCGCGACCATCGCACTCACCGTTCGCCGTATCTCCTTGATCATCAAGGGTATGCGCACCTTTTCCCGCGACGGAAGCCAAGATCCATTCGTTCCGGCGAGCCTCCGACAGATCATTGAAGAAACGTTACTTCTCTGTGGCGAAAAGCTGAAACATGCGGACATCTCCGTTGTGGTCGCCCCGATCGCGGAGGATTTGATGATTCGGTGTCGCTCTGTGCAACTCTCCCAAGTTTTGTTGAATCTTGTGAGTAATGCCTGTGATGCGATACGTCCGCTTCCGGAGAAGCGCCTCCATATCGGCTTCGAAGTGGCTCCAGATCGCGTCCGTCTTCTCGTTACGGATAGTGGTCCCGGCATACCGGAGAATGTTCGTGCGAAACTCTTCCAGCCCTTCTTTACGACAAAGGAAATTGGTAAGGGCACTGGACTTGGTTTAAGTATCTCGAGGGGGATCGTCGCCGCCCACGGAGGCTCGCTTAGCCTCGACTTGGACTGTCCCAATACGCGATTTGTAATCGACTTACCTAGAATCGTTGGGGGAGACTCCGCGGATTCGAATGCGGCTTAAGGCTGCAATAGGCGCTTTTTGGTTAGTCTCGGGAGCAAGTAACGTATCTTTCCGTGCAGGACGTGCAGGTTTGGACTTCCCCTTTAAAGGTCTTTTCGATGACGTTCAGCCTGGGAAATTCTGAGTTCAAGAGGGTCAGCGATTTTTTTTCGACCATCATGCGCTTGAGGGAGGATCCATCAAATACCGTTCGTTTGCCGCGGTCGACGATTTCACAGTCCGCGAGTGCCGCCGACGAACAAAATAAAATCGTAAGCATCGCTATCCCGATTTTATCCCTCGCGCTCATTTCGTCTCTCACCCTAAAAAATGAAATCAAGTCCCGCATAAATCGATCCACCCGAAGTCGCCGTGGCTCCTGCAGGTTGGGTTATAAAATACCCGCCTTGCTGGGGCGCCGGGATGAAGTCGCGCTGGTACTCGATCTTAACCACGGACCGTTGGCCTGTTTGGTAGTTGACGCCCAAAGTGTGGCTCGTCACGCTCCCGTTAGCAGTTACGTTATAGTTTTGCTTCGCCTTTGCAAAGGTGTAACGCGGCAACCATTTGCCGAAACGGTAGCCAATCAGCCAATAGGACCCTCTCCCTTGATGGGCATACCGGCCCGTTCCCAAGTCGACCCCTTTCGGCGTGTGTGCGAAAATATATTCACCCCACGAGACAATGTTTTTGCGGTCGAAACGAAATCCGGCGGAATAAGTCCGCTCGGTACCGAAGCGGTCAGATACTGCAAGCGGTGCCGAGGTTACCAAGCGCGAGAAAAAACGCGCCGCTTGGGCGTGGACCCGCCAGCCGTCTCCTTCCAACGTGAGTTCTGCTCCAAGAAGATTCTCAAAGGAGAATTCTAACCCCACAAGCTCTGAGTCGTTTACGTCCAAAAGGGGTTTTCCGCCGAAAATCCCAAGCGTAAGAGTTCCAGCGTCTGTCTCGAGCGCCTGGCGGAGGGAAAGACCATCGAAGCGCGTGAAAGGCGAAATATTAAATACGGAA
Organism: uncultured Bacteriovoracaceae bacterium; assembly: GCA_964485835.1. GTDB lineage: Bacteria > Bdellovibrionota > UBA1018 > UBA1018 > UBA1018 > JACMQW01. The sequence continues at coordinate 1,270 of CAZAKW010000181.1, read as the reverse complement.
GCGGGAACCTGCCGGAACGGGAGCAGATAACCAATCCGGACGTACTCCGAAGCGAGAAGTACGGGGTGGAGTTGGCGTCCGACCCGTAACGAAAAATCGTCATTCAGCCGGTACGTTGCATGCGCCCATTGCGCTATTAATCCGTAGCCTGCCGTTGATCCAACCGGAGTACCCAGTGCGACGAGCTGGGCGGCAAAGTCAAGTTGGTCTTCGACTGAGGCCGCAATATTCAGCCCCATAAGGCTAAAGGATGTGAAATTCGGATGCGCATCTCTGAACGCGGCGGGTCTCAATTCTTCTTTAAGAGATTGTGAATAGTAGACGCTTCCGAAACCATTCAAACTTAGATCGCCACCGAAAGCTGGTATTGCGGCTGACAGCGCCACTGCCAGAGAAACGACCCACCAACCGTTCATTCTTTTTTGCATCTCCTGATTGAAGCATGGACCGGGGAGCGGGTCACTCGTCAAAAAATGTTCGTCGGTTAAATATTCCTTCCCAAATTAACCCCTCGACCGAAAATGCCGACAAGGAAGGACGAGGGGTATTCAGCAGTATCGGTTTGCGAATGCATATTCCTGCTAACTTTGGAGAGATCCGATGAACGAAAATCCGGAACGGAAATTTTTGCACGATATCGCAAGCCCGCTGGGCACGGCTTTATTTCTTCAGGACCTTATCGTGGAAACTCTCGAAGAACGACAGGGCGTTAACCAGCGCGAACTCACCCAGGCCCGTCAACTCCTCGAAGTCCTACGACAGATGAAGGGCATGGTCGAAGCGCGACGTTCCGAAGTCACCGCCCTTGCCACGAAAGATTCCGCTAAGGCGGCGTAGGAATACAGAAATGGACCGCGGATCCGATGCACCGAAGAACGTACTAGTCGTCGATGACGACCCTTTATTACGGGAAACTCTTGTTTTCGAGTTCCAGCGACGGGGCTACAAGGTTTTCTCCGCCGAGAACGGACGGGTCGCCTTGGAACTTACGATGCGGGAACGGATCGATGTGATCATTACCGATATTCGAATGCCGGGAGGAGACGGGATAGAACTGCTTGATCGAGTGAAGGAGCTCAACCTCCGAATGCCGGTGGTAGTCTTCATCACTGGTTTTACGGATATGAGCCCGGAAGAAGCGTACGCCAAAGGCGCATGCATGATTTTGAGTAAGCCTTTTGATCGTAAACAATTGATTGAAGGCGTGCACCGTTGCCTACAGTCGGCTAGCGAAAATTTGGCCGAACGGGTTGAGAAGGTAGACCTGGGA
>CAZAKW010000180.1:0-6062 GCA_964485835.1 uncultured Bacteriovoracaceae bacterium | reverse complement strand
CCGGATCCGTAGCCATCGGGCACGTCCGCTACAGCACCCTCGCCAAGGCCTCCGGCCGTGCCGGCGCCGCCTTAAGCGAGCTTCCGAATGTACAGCCGTTCTTTATGAATTTCCCGTACGGCATCGGCCTAGTCCACAACGGGAACCTTACCAATTTCAAGCAAGTCTCAAACGATCTGCGCTCGAAAGCGCGCCGTCACCCCCTCACCCGCTCCGACAGCGAGGCGATCTTAAATCTTTTTGCGGAGTCTTTAGCGGCCCAAACCCGCGACGAGCCTCTGGAGTTTCGGCACCTTTGCGAGGCGGTCGCCTCGGTCCATCGCCAAGCCGTCGGTTCGTATTCGGTCGTCGTGATGATCGCAGGCTACGGTCTCGTCGCCTTTCGGGATCCAAACGGCCTACGCCCGCTGTTCGTCGCGCGAAAAAAAGAAAAAGACGGCAAGCACTCGACGCTTTTCGCTTCCGAAAGCGCCGTCGCCCAGTTCCTCGACTACTCGGAAATCCAAGACGTCCGCCCCGGCGAACTGATCGCCGCCACGCTCGACGGAGAAATCTACCGCGCGATTCCCAAACTCCCCGGCCCGCCGGTCGCCGCACGGCCCTGCATGTTCGAATGGGTTTACTTCGCCGGCCCGCAAACCGAATGGGAAGGCGTGCCCGTGTACAACGCCCGGATCCACCTCGGCAGAAATCTCGCGCGCACGATTCGCGCGGAAATGGACGCCGGAAGAATGCAGCCGGATCTGATCGTGCCAGTGCCCGAAACGGCGCGGATCGCGGCGATTTCCTTATCCGAGGAACTCGGAATCCCTTACCGCGAAGTCTTGATCAAAAACCGGTATATCTCGCGGACCTTCATCCTCGATACCCAAGACAAACGTGAAAAAGCCGTCCAGCTTAAGCTCGCCCCCGTCGAAAGTGAAATTCGCGGGAAACGCGTCTTACTCGTCGACGACTCGATCGTACGCGGGACGACGTCGCGAAAGTTGATCTCTCTCGTGCGCGCCTGCGGCGCCAAAGAGGTCTACTTCGTTTCGACCGCGCCACCGATTCGCCACGCCTGCCACTACGGGATCGATTTTCCCGATCCCCAGGAACTTGTCGCCCATGGAAGAAACGACGCTGAAATCGAAGACGCGCTGGGGGCGGACCGGGTTGTCTATCAGAAAATCGAAGACCTGGTTTCCGCTCTCCAACCCATCCCCGGCCGCGGTAAGGCCGAAGTGAATCCATGCTTGGCTTGCCTTGACCGTAACTATCCGACGGAGATTTTCCCATGACCCCCGTGACTGAACTCCCTTTGATCAAACGCGGCAGCGTGAAGAACCTCCGCGGCGGACTTGAGAATCCCGCGCAGATCGTCTTCGAATTCACCAACGATTTCTCGGTTTTCGACTGGGGCAAGATGCCGGACGAAATTCCCGGAAAAGGACGGGCGCTTCTTGGACTTGCAAGCCACCTCTTCTTGGAGCTCGGCCATCCGGCGAGCTGGAAGGAGTTCTTCAAGGGAGCTTCCGCCCGCGTTTTTCTCGACTCTTTGCCCGAGCGTCTTTCGCCGCTGCTCCCCGCAATCCGCCGCGAACTTGAATCGATCGGAATGCGAAACTGCTTTCGCGGCCTTTATCGCGGCCCCGCCGGCGTCGCCGAAGGGCTGATCGTCGAAAAACTCCCCATGGTTCCGCTGGAAGTCGTGTTTCGGCATGCGTTGACCGATCGCTCCTCGTTTTTCGAACGAAATCCGAACACCCCGCTTAAACCCGGCCACCGATTCTCGGTACCGCTCGTGGAAACCTTCACGAAACTCGAGCCGATCGATCGTTTTCTGGCGACCGAAGCGGAAGCCTGCGCCATCGGTAAAATTGAACTTCCCGCGCTTCGCGAATTGGAACTGCGGACTTCCCTCCTCGCGCTTTGGCTTGGCGAAGAATGCCGAAAGCGCGAATTGGATTTGATCGACGGAAAATTCGAATGGGGCCAAGACGCCGAAGGCCGATTCGTTCTCGCCGATGCGATCGGTCCCGACGAACTTCGCCTCGTGGATGTTCGCCCCGGCGCGGGAACGGACGGAGCGCCAACGCGGCTTTCGAAAGAATTTTTGCGCGAATACTACCGGGATTCGGCCTGGTACGCGGAAGTGAACGCGGTTAAAGTGCGCGCGGGCGATACCCCGCTTACCGAAGGCTGGCAAAAAACGGTGAAGACCGATGTCCCGCTCCTTCCTCGCGAGGCGCTCGAGCGTGCGACGACGCTTTACTCGAATCTGGAGCGCCGATTTCGCCCGTCGACCGTGCTTCTCGTCGGCACGGGCGGACGGGAACACGCCATCGCCGAAAAGCTTCTGGAATCTCCGAATCTTCGCACCCTTTATTGGGCTCCCGCTCAGGACGCCGCTTTGGAAGGGTTTCGCTTGAGATCCCAACCCGTGCGACGGTGGGAAGGGTCTCCGCTAGACGGACAAAATCCAAGCGCCGAGGCGTTGGAAGAGTTGAGGAAGTCCGGCGTGAATCTAGTCGTCTTAAGCCAAGACGCCGACTTAGCCGCGGGAGCCGCTGATCGCTTCCGCGAAGCCGGTTTTCCCGTCTTCGGTCCTTCGCGAGAAGCGGCCCGGGTCGAGTGGAGCAAATCGTTTATGAAGGAACTTTGCGCGAGCGCCAATGTTCCAACCGCTCGCGCGCATTCGACGAACTCGGCCGAAGAAACGGTGGCTTTGATCGAAGGACTTCCTTGGAGCGCGACCGAGCGATGGGTCGTGAAAGCCGACGGCCTAGCCACCGGCAAAGGCGTGGTCGTGGCCACGACTCGGAACGAAGCGATCACAAGCGTCGGCGAGCTTTCTCGGTTCGGCGAACGATTCGTCGTCGAGGAGTTTCTGCCGGGAGTGGAGTCGTCTTGGTTCGCCTTCGCCGATGGCGAGGCATTCTCGTTATTGGATAGCGCGCGCGATTATAAACGCCTGCTTGACGGCCAACGCGGGCCGAACACCGGCGGCATGGGCGCGATCTCTCCGGCTCCGGGCGCGACGCCGGAACTTCGAAACCGGATTCGAGAAGAAGTCTTCGCGCCGATTTTCACGGAGCTACGCAAACGCGGAATCCGGTATCAAGGTCTTTTGTATGCTGGGTTGATGGTGGACGAGTCCACGGGCCGGCTCTCGCTACTGGAATTGAACGCTCGCTTCGGAGATCCGGAGACCCAGGCTTTACTCCCTCGGATGCAAGGCAATCTTCTTGAATGGCTCTCGGCCTGCGCGGACGGGAATTTGAAGCGGTATCCCCGCGACGTTCCGTTCAAAGCCGGAGCTGCGGTATTCGTGGTTGCCGCCGCCTCGGGATATCCGGCTCGACCCGAAACGGGCGCAAAACTCCGGCTTGATCCCGAAGCGCTGACCTCGGGACGACTTCGTTTCGCGGGAGTTCAACCCGGCGCGCCGGGAGAATGGAAAGTATCCGGTGGGCGAGTCTTCGGCGCGCTTGGACAAGGACCCGACGTGGAATCCGCCCGCAGCGAAGCCTATCGCCATCTCGAACCCTATCTTTTCGAAGGCGCGCTGATTCGGAAGGACATCGGCCAATGAGTACGAAACGGCTCTTCGTTCTCGCGTCCGGTCGAGGAAGCAACTTTCGCGCTCTTTTGGAGGCCGCCAAACACGGCGTCCTCAGAGCGGATATCGTCGGCCTCGGCGTCTCACGATCCGATGCGGGCGCGGCGCAGATCGCGGAGGCCCATCGCCTACCGGTGCTCTTCGCTCCGAGCGAAACCGAAATTATCGAATTTGTCGAAAAAGAACGGATCGACGGAATCGTACTGGCCGGCTACATGAAAATCCTGACTCCCGCCCTGATCGATCGGCTCAGGGACGAACAGGGCCTTTCCCGGATCTTGAATATCCATCCTTCCTTGCTCCCAGCATTTCCCGGGAAAAATTCCTACGCCCAGGCCTATCATGCCGGGGTTCGCGAAACCGGCGTGACCGTCCATCTCGTCGAACCCGAGGTCGACGGAGGGCCAATCCTCGATCAGCGTTCCTTTCGAATCGACCGAATGCGTTCCGCCGCCGAAGTCGAGGCCCGAGGACTGCCGGTGGAGCACGATCTTTATCCGAGAACCATCGATTGGTTTATCAACGGCGAATACCGCGTCCAAACGCGGGAAGGAGGCGTGGTTGTCGAACGCGCAAACTAAATCGAGCCGGGGACCCCTTCGATTCGAACTTTTTCCGCTCCGGCCCGATCTGGACGTGGCGGCGAAACGCGCTGCTTCGGATTTTCAACGCGAAAATCCGGGTTTGAAATCCTCGGATTTTTCGGTCGCAACCGGCCACGCCTTCGAAATCACCTCACCAGGCGACGAATCGGCGCTCGGCGCCCTCCTCGAACGGATTTTGGCGAACCCGGTACTGGCGACGACGACACGTCCGGAGAATTGGACAGCGAATGCGACCACCGAACTTTACGAACGGCATTTCCGCCAGGGGATGACCGATAATTCGGCGCGTGCGCTCGAAGAAGCGTTGACCCTTCTTTCCCCCGGATTAGAGGCGAGCGCGGCTAGAATCGACTTTTTTCGTTTGAGCGCGCGAGATCCGCAGCTTCTCGCCCGGCTGAAAAGCTTTGTCTGGAACCCGATGATCCATACTCTCCGCGGCTACGCCCGCTCGGGCCCATCCCCGGCCGCGACCACACTCGATACGCCCCCCGGCCCAAAACCGCTCGCGCTTTCCCCGCTCTTTCCGATCTCCTCTCTCGACGACGCTGCTCTCGAAGCCGCATCCAAAGCGAATCTCTGGGCGCTTTCCGTCCGCGAAATGCGCGCTGTCCAATCCCAGTACCGGAAACTTTCGCGCGAACCCAGGATTGGGGAGATGGAAGTGATCGCCCAAACGTGGTCGGAGCATTGCAAGCACAAGATCTTTCGCGGCAAGCTTGAGTACCGCGAAATCGGCAACCCCTCTGGCCCGACCATCCCGGCGACGACCCACGGCCTTTTCAAATCCACCATCCAAGCCGCGACCCACGCATCGCCGAAACCCTGGCTCCTTTCCGTTTTCAGCGACAATGCAGGAATCGTAGCTTTTTCCCCTGCAGACGCGGTTTGCATCAAAGTCGAAACCCACAACTCGCCCTCCGCCATCGATCCGTTCGCCGGCGCGATCACGGGTATCGGCGGTGTCCATCGCGACATCATCGGAACGGGATTCGGGGCGAAACCGATTTTCAATCTCGACGTATTCTGCGTGGCGCCCGCAAAGTTCGACCACGACCGTCCCGACGGAATCTTTCCTCCCTCCCGAGTGCTCGAAGGGATTCGTGCCGGCGTTGAGGCGGGCGGAAATCCCGCCGGAATTCCGACGATTGCCGGTGCGCTCGTCTTCGACGCTTCTTATCTCGGAAAGCCCCTCGTCTTCTGTGGCTCCGGCGGAGTCCTGCCGCGAACGATCGCGGCCCATCCCCTGCGCGACTGCGCGGCGAAAGCGATCGAACCTGGCGATGCGATCGTGATGGTCGGAGGCCGAATCGGACGCGATGGTATTCACGGCGCGACTTTTAGCTCGCTTGCCATGGATACGGCCGACTCGCAGGGAGACGCCGGGAGCGCGCTTTTCTCGACCGTCGTCCAACTCGGCGACCCGTTCACGCAAAAACGCGTGCTGGACTTTATTTTGGCCGCGCGAGACCGAGGACTTTTTCGAACGCTGACCGATAATGGTGCCGGCGGTCTTTCTTCTTCCGTCGGAGAATTAGCGACGCTTTCCGGTGGCGCGCGACTCGATCTGACCCATGCTCCGCTCAAGGCGCCGGACCTTCGTCCGGAGGAAATTCTCGTGAGCGAGTCTCAAGAAAGAATGTCGGTCGCGGTTCCGCGCGAGCGCCTCTCCGAGTTTCTGGCCCTTTCAAAAAAAATGGGCGTCGAGTCGACCGCGCTGGGCGAGTTTACGGCCAGCGGTCGATTTGAAGTCGTCTTCCGCGGCGAAACCGTGGCCGACCTCGCCCTGGATTTTCTTCACGACGGTTGTCCAGAACTAGAAATCGAAGCGGTATGGAATCCTCAACCCCCGCTTCCTT
>CAZAKW010000179.1:0-6064 GCA_964485835.1 uncultured Bacteriovoracaceae bacterium | reverse complement strand
CGACCGCGGGATGCAGACGTTGCTTAAGGAAGTGCCCAACGACAAACTCGTCATGGCGCTCAAGACCGCGCCCGAGGAAATCAAGGACAAGATCTTCCGCAACATCTCCAAGCGGGCGGCGGATCTGCTCCGCGAAGATCTCGATTCGATGGGTCCGGTCAAGCTCTCGGACGTCGAAAAAGCCCAGCAGGAAATCATCAACGTCGCTAAACGTCTTGAAAGCGAGGGCAAGATCATGATTGCCCGCGGCGGCGATGGCGATTCGCTCGTCTAATCACGGTAAATTATGGAAAAAAAGATCTCTAGGCTCGATACCGATTCGGTCACTACCACGACGCCGGACGTCCGCGCGTTCGAAATGAGGGACTTAAGCGGCACGGCGGGCGCGATTTTCCGTACCCCGACGTTGGAAGCGAAACGGGTGCCGTTACCGGCCCAAAACGACGATGCTCGACCCAAAGATCGTCGCTTCCATGTGGATCCGGTGCTGCGTGATTTGCTCGCGGTAGACGACGAGACGGACGCGGAGATCGAGTCGCGCGTCGAACGCCGGGTAGCCGAAATCGCCGAGCAAAGCCGGACGGAAAGCCGCGAACGAGGGTACGAAGAAGGTTACGCACACGGGCTCTCGGAGGCGAAAGCGACCTTCGAAGCTACCGCCCGGGAGCGTCTCGCACAGATTGAAACGTTAGTCGCGGGTTTTGAGGCGAGTAAAGCGGCGGTTTTCTCGGCTAACGAGCGCTTTTTGGTCGAACTTGTTTTTAAGATCGCCGGGTCGGTTTTACAGCGGGAAATCCTGATTGATCCCGAATATTTGGCGCGGGTCGTTCGGTCGATCGTCGAGAAGGTCGGAGCCCGCGAACAGCTCAAGCTGATCGCGAACGCGGCTCAAATCGAAACGCTCTATGGCATGCTTCCGGAGTTGGAGCGGAAGTACGCAAGTCTGAAAAATATTTCGATCGAGGCGTCGTCCCAGCTCGGCGAAGCCGACGTCGTGGTCGAGACGGACTGGAGTCGCGTCGACGCGTCGTTTGATTCCCAGCTGGGTTCCTTGCATGAGGTTGTCTTGGCGGCCTTAGAGGAATCCGTCGCTCGACCGGATGGTTCGGCGGAGAGCGCATGATCGGATCGACTTCGTTTCTTGATCGCGTCGCCACCCATGTTCCTTACCGAGTGGCCGGTAAAGTCGTGAAATCGATCGGGATGGTCTTTGAAGCGGTACTACCCGGCGCGTCTGTCGGAAGTGTGTGCCGAATTTTGACGACCGAAATCGGGCATGCGAAGCCTTTAAGATTAGACGCCTCCGCGGGCGAACTACCGGGAGTGGATGCAGAGGTCATCGGTTTTCGCGATAAACGGGTCGTGCTGATGCCATTTGGCGACGCACGCGGAGTGAGTAACGATTCTCTGGTGGTGATCAAGCGAACTTCGGCTTCGATTTTCGTGGGAAACTGCCTGCTAGGACGAGTGATCGATGCCACCGGGGAGCCGATCGACGGCAAAGGGCCGATCGCGTGGGGAGAAGATTCGAGCACGATTTCCAAAGCGCTTTACGAATCGCCGAGCCATCCCTTGGAGCGTGCGGTGATCGAGGAGCCCTTAGATCTTGGCGTTCGCGCGCTGAACGGCCTATTGACCATCGGTCGTGGTCAGAGGGTCGGAATCATGGCGGGGTCCGGAGTCGGGAAGTCCGTCCTTTTAGGGATGATGGCCCGGCAGACGAAAGCCGATGTGAACGTCATCGCGCTGATCGGCGAGCGGGGACGCGAAGTGCGCGAATTCATCGAACGTGATTTGGGACCCGAAGGTCTCGCGCGATCCGTGGTGGTCGTGGCGACTTCGGACAAAAGTCCGTTGCTTCGGATGAGAGGCGCGGTGCTCGCCTCGTCGATCGCGGAATTCTTTCGGGATACGCAGCGAAAAGACGTGTTGCTGTTGATGGATTCAGTCACCCGATTTTGCATGGCCCAAAGGGAAATCGGCCTCAGCCTCGGCGAGCCTCCGGCCACGAAAGGATATCCGCCGTCGGTTTTCTCGCTCTTGCCGAAGCTTCTCGAACGAGCGGGTACGGGGGTGAACGGCGGTTCGATCACGGGCCTCTATACGGTACTTGTCGAAGGCGACGATATGGATGATCCGATCGCGGATGCTGCGCGCTCGATTCTCGACGGGCACGTCGTGTTGTCCCGAAAAATCGCCCAGCGAAATCACTTTCCTGCGATTGATGTTCTCGCTTCCGCGTCGCGGGTCTTTCGCTCGGTCACCGACGAAGCCCAGCAAGAGTATGCCGGCAAGATCAAGGAGTGGATGGCGCTTTACAATCAGGCCGAAGATTTAATCAACATCGGCGCTTACGCCAAAGGGTCGAGCCCGAAAATCGATCAAGCGATCGCCGTGCGCGATCGAATCGATCAGTTTTTACGACAAAAAGTCGAGGAAACCGGCGGAATCGACGAATCCGTCGCGCTGATGCATGCGATCGTCCGGGTCGCGGAGTCGCAGTCGAGTGGGAAGCGCTAGTCGCGCCTCAATACCGATTCGGAAACTCGCGCGGATCGGCCACAACGTCGAGGTGGAAAATCAAATCGTCCACCGTCATGTAGAAAGCGGCTTTGCCGTCGGAGAGGATCCGCACCACAGGCGTCTGCCCGGCCTTCGACGCCACCCGAAATCCGTAGACGGAATAACCGCCGGGATCGAGTTGGTAGACTTCGATCATCAAGTTCTGCGCGAGATCGTTGGTAGAGGTTTGGAATCCGATCGTTCGATCCGCGCGGGAAGTGACGACGATCTGGTGCAAGGGATCCAGTACGGCGTTCGCGACGACGGTTTCGTTCGTTTCTAGGAATACCGTTCGCATACTTTTAGCGTCGCTGCCAAAGATGAGCATTTTTGACTTCGGCGCGTAGATCGGGTTCGGCGTTGTAGGTCCGGTGGACAGGTTGGGCTCCGCCCGCCAAAAACCCACGATCGTCGGTCCGTCTGGCCGATAAGGGGGGCGCGGACCTTCGACGGCAATCACCCCTAGGTCGCCGGCTTGCTCGCCAGGCATGAGGAGGACGCGATTTCCTTGGCCGTCCACCTTGAGTTTTGGTTTACGCGACAAGACGACATTTGCCTCCGAGCGGACTTTCACGGCGATTTTAGAATCGACTTCGTCTGCGATAGCGTAAAACGACGGATTTCCCGTCGGGATCAGGTATTCCGGGCAAAAGATCGCGTTCGCCGAGATTGGAAGGAGAGTGAGTGCCAAGAAAATGGCGTAGGCGAGCGGCTGAGTTTGCGTTCCTGGAGAAGAAGATTTCATCTATGTGCTTATCGGAAGGCGACGACAAAACAGAAATGGGTTTCTGCCCCGGCAAACTTTTCCGGACCGTAGACCTCCGCACGGCAAAACATTCAGTCTAGAGACGGGCGGCCGGGTGGGTGACACTGATGAGACGGTTCTCATCGGAAGAACCCCAGAGGGACTTAAGGGATATGGCTAAAAAGTTTCGGTTTCGCCTTACCGCAGTTGAAAGCGTTCGTCGCGCGAAGGAACAAGAGACGTTGCGCGCGCTCGCGCAGGCGCAACGAAAATATCAAGAAGCCATCCAGGCGAAAATCGCGCTGTTGGAAGATAACGACCGCGCTTTAAATCGCCGCCAGGCTCTCGCGTCCACCGCCCAGAGCGTCGTTTCGTATCAACTCGAAACCGAGTTCATCACGGGCAACCACCAGCGGATGATCCAGTCTGATCAAGCGATCTTTCGCTCTCGGAAATTCGTCGAGCGGGCCCTGCGCGAAGTGATTCTCGCGAAACGCGCCGTGAAAGCGATCGAGATCCTGCGTGAAAAGGCATTCATGGAGTTCAAGACCGAGCTCCGTAAGAAAGAGCAAAAAGATCTCGAGGAAATTTACGTCTCTCGGGGCCGTGCGAACGAAGCCGAAGAGTGGGGGGAAAGCGCATGAGATCGAAGGGTCGTTTCCGTCTGGACGGTCGGGCGATTTTCGTGCTTTCCGCGCTTTTAGGCGCCGGAAGCCTTTTCGTCACCACGCTCACGAGCGACGCCCCGGAAACCTTCGCGGAAAGCCCGGCGGCCGAACCGCCAGCGGAACCCTCCGTCGCCCCGGCCGCCGTCGTGCCGCCGATCGAGAAAAAATCGACGGGATGCTTAACCGGCGAAGCGTCGATCGCCGATCTGCAGGACTTGCGCGCGGATCTGGCGAAACGCGAGACCGAGCTCAAGCGCCGCGAGACGGAACTTGCCGCCCAGGAGCGAGCGATGGCGGAGGAGTTGAAAAAACTGGAAACCGTCCGCGACGAAATCAAACAGGCGCAAACGTTCGGAGACTCCAAAAACGAAGAGAAGATCGCGAAACTCGTCGAGACGTTCGAGAGCATGAGTCCGAAAGCGGCCTCGGCGATCGTTTCGTCGGTTGACGAAAATCTCGCGGTCGCGGCGATGAGCCGAGTATCGAGCTTGAAATTGGGTAAAATTTTGGCCGCCATGGAGACGGAGAAGTCCGCTCCGCTGGCCGAAAGAATCGCCGGAGTGGTCCGGGCGAGAAAACCCGCGTCGAAAGACGCGGCGGAGACCACGAATCGCGTGAAAGGGGGTGAAGAAAATGGAAATCGCAAACAACTTAATACCGACACTGTCAGCAGCCGACAGCCCGAGCCAGCCATCGGAAGGGAACCCACAGCCGAAAAACGCTAAGAAAAAAGCGGGGGCAGAAACGACGTTCGACGCTTCGTTGAACGGAGTAATCGCCGCCGCCGCTCCTCAGCCGAATCTGGCCGAAGTTTCCGGAATGAAAGGCTCCGGGCAATCGGCTGAGAACGTCGAACTGTCGAAAGCAGGTGCTGAAGCCGCAAACGCGGCTAGAGCTCAAGCCGCGAAAGCGCCCGGAACCGGGGCTCTCGCGCCGACAGTCGAATCGCTCTTTCAGGCAAAAGCGGAAAAAGACGCAAACGGCACGATGGCCGGAGCGTTCGTCGCTGGACCCGATCAACCGTGGAACTCGCGTTGGGTCTTTGGGCCGGGCATGCAGCCCGCGACCGAAGACACGAACGGCGCGCAAGTTCCCGGAGGCAAGCCAGGCATCGCCAACAACCAGGTCAATCTGGAGCAGCTGAAAAAGCTGGTGATGCAGGCCCAGGGGGGGGACGAAACTCAACTGAAAGAAGCGGCGGAAACGACGCTCGCGGGACTGGATTCGGCGATCGCCGCGTTAGGCGGGGAAATCGAAGCGGTTCGCACCGACGCCAAAGGGGCTACTCCTCGGGGGCAGCTCAACGCTTTGGGGGGGGCGGAATATCTCTCGACGCTCCAAGAAGCAAAACTCGCTACCGCGGGCGCCGCTTCGGGAGGCATGGGGCAGACCGGCCAAGACGGGCTCGCGGGTGGCAATCCTGGGCAACCGGGAATTCCACCGGAACTCGCCATGGCGAACGGTACTAGCGTGAATGGAACTCCGGGAGGAGTGCCGTTCGCTGCTCCGTCCAAAGTCGCGGGCACCTCGAAGCCAACGCTTCAGGTGATTCCGGGAGGGCTCTCGGGATCCGGTCGTTTAGAGGGAGCCGCAAAGCTTCCGAAGGACGAGGCGGGGTTCAAGGGCGACGTGATCACGCCGACCGGAGTGCCGCTCTCAGCGGCATTCCGTCCAGCCGATACCGCGGCTATCATCGCACCTCCGGTCATCACGGGACACGTGGTGCCGGGTTCGATGATGCGGGATCGACTGACGAGCGAATCGCTAAGGAACATGTCCAACGGCATTCAGAACATGTCGACCGCGGGCGGCGGGGAAATGCGGATTCGGCTCAACCCGGGAAATCTGGGCGAGCTGATGATTCAGGTCTCCACCAATGGCAAAGACGTCGGGCTGAAAGTTCAAGCCACGGACCAAGCGGCGAAGAAGGTGATCGAGGAGAGCTTAAGCTCCCTTCGTGAATCGCTTGCGCAGCAGAATCTGGCGCTTGGGCGAGTCGACGTGACGCTATCGACTCCGACTGCTCAAAGTGCGGAGTCGGCACCGAACGGACAATTGGCCAACGGACAGTCGAACCCGCAAGGGCAAT